>JAQUTB010000218.1 GCA_028709985.1 Dethiosulfovibrio sp. | reverse complement strand
GGTTGATCAGGGAAGAAGCGTCCCCTTGGTCGATCAGTCTGTTTTCTTCTCCTCCATGGTCTGCTTTTGGAAATGCATGGAGTCTAGATTCAACTTAAGAGCGCCTGAGCGTTTTAGAAAAAAGGATCGATAAGATGAGGGCGAGGGATAATCCCTCGCCCTGATATTATCGCTCCTTTTTTACTACAGGATTTCACCTTCGGTTCTCGCCACCACCGCCGCTACACAGGCGTCGCCGGTCACGTTCAAGGAGGTCCTGGCCATGTCCAACACCGCGTCTATTCCGGCCACCATGGCAACCCCCTCCATCGGTAGGCCAGCCTGGGTGACTACCAGTGTGAGCATTATAAGCCCTGCTCCCGGTACTCCTGCGGTCCCTACCGACGCTAGGGTCGCTGTGGCTATGATGCCTACCTGAGCTCCGATGGACAGATCTATGCCAAAGGCTTGGGCTATGAACAGGGCGCAGACGCCCTGATATAGGGCGGTACCGTCCATGTTTATCGTCGCGCCCAGCGGAAGTACGAAGGAAGAGATCTTCTCAGATATCCCCATGTTCTCCTGTGTGCATGTCATGGTCACAGGGAGTGTTGCTGAGCTGGACCTTGTGACAAAAGCCGTCAGGCTGGCTTCCTGGATTCCCTTGAAGAACCAAAGGGGAGATTTCTTTGCTATAAGCGCGACCATGCCCGAATATACCAACACAGCGTGGACGATGCAACCGAGGTAGACCGCTCCTATCACCTTGGCGAAGGGGGCTAACACGGACAGGCCGTACTTTGAAACTGTAACGGCTATCAATGCGAACACGCCGTAGGGAGCTAGGTTCATTACCAGATCTGTCACCTTGTACATGGTCTCAGCCATGGAGTCCATGAAGGAAAGTACCGGCTTCCCCTTCTCCCCTGCGAGCATGGCCGCGATGCCGAAGAAAAGGGCGAACACGATTATCTGCAACATATGGCCTTCGGCCATTGCCTGGACCGGGTTGCTTGGGAACATTCCCACGATCACCTCGGACAGAGAGGGAGCAGTTTTCCCCGCCGCGGCCTCTATACCCTGGATGGACATCCCACTCCCTGGCTGGAAGAAATGCCCCATCCCGAGCCCTATAACTATGGCGATAGCTGTGGTCAGGAGGTATATCAGTATTGTCTTAACCCCTATGCGCCCCAGAGTCTTAGGGTCGCCTATGGAGGAAACCCCTACGACCAGGCTGGAGAACACCAGCGGTACTATGAGCATTTTTAAGAGTGTTATAAAGACTTTTCCTACAGGCGCAACGACGTTAACCTTGGGGCCTAGAAATGCCCCTGCCGCTATCCCAAGCACAAAACCGATGGTTATCTTCCAGATCAGAGGCACTCCTTTTCCACTCTTAGACATAAACAATCCTCCCTTTATTTAATGTTTTTTGTCCGGCCTTTTCAGTCTGTCCTCCTTTCCAATACCGTTATATCAGTATAGTGCAAGAAGTCCCAAAAGACAAAACCATCTTGCTGGGAATTATAGATGTGGTGTTGATCGAGGTTCTTTTCATGTATAATGAAGCCACTATTTTCCCCTTTGAGGAGGTTAGCGGATGGTCCGGTCTGCTAAGTTTTTACTGTGTATAGCGTTTATTCTTTTCTCTTCTGTGGCTTCCTTCGCCCAGGGAGCGGTGGTCTTGGCCCTGTCAGGCGGAGGGATGAAGGGATTGGCCCATATCGGTGTGCTTAAGGTTTTGGAGGAGAGAGGCATACCTATAGCGGGAATCGTCGGGACCAGCATGGGAGCCATAATGGGCGGTCTGGCTGCTTCCGGATACTCTGCGGACGAACTTAGAGACGTAGTCTCGACGGTTAACATGGCCGCGGTTATTCTGGGGCAGGACGACACTTTGTTGCCTCAGTCCGACACCAAGAACGTCTCTCCTCTAATGCCTAGGCGGGATATGAACTCGAAATGGGAGGTCGTAGGCCCTAAGGGGCCTCTCAGCGGAATAGGGGCGCATGACCTTTTTATGAGGCTCACCTCCAGGGTTTCCGTGTCACAGTTCGACGATCTACCGATACCCTTTGCGGCGGTAGCTACCGACCTCATGACCGGCGAGAAGGTAGTCATCCGCCAAGGCAGCCTTGCCTCGGCCATAAGGGCCTCTATGTCCATACCGGGGGTATTTGAGCCTTGGCCGATAGACGGACGGCTCTTGGTGGACGGGGGGTTGGTTTCCAATATGCCGGTACGAACCGCAAAAAAATTGTTTCCCGGTTATCCTGTGGTCGCGGTCAACGTGTCCAGCGGTCTGAGGTCCCCCGATCAGATAAGGACCATGCCGGAGGTAATAGACCAGACAATAACAATACTCACCAGCCAAAACGTCATGCAGGAGCAATCCGAGGCCGACGTCATAATAAGGCCGGCTGTGGAGTCTATAGCTACTTTGGGATCTGTAAAGGTAGACGCCATAATCAAACTAGGTGAGGACGCCGCGAGACTACAGCTGGACAGGATAGTTCGAGTTGCCTCGAGTGCTCCTCCTGTGATGGAGAGGAAGCCCCAACCTGTAAGGCTCGTTAGGGGGATCGAGGTCGAGGGTGTCCCAGAGGATTTTGCCAATAGGATAAAAAACAGCTACGGACACTGGGTAGGTAAACCCGTCTCCCCTGAGGAGATCCTAAGGGCCACCGAGACGATCCGTTTTAGGGAGGACGTTAGGACCGTCGACTATATTCTGGCGAGGAGCGGCGATGAGGTCGATGTCATTCTTAAGATCCAAAGAGAACCAGCCTATCGATTTGCCCTGGATGGGTATGCCAGCAACATGCTGGGAGGAAGTTGGCTGGGTGTCAGGGGAACCATGATGGACTTGGGTATTGACGGAAACTATCTTACTGTCGACGCCCTTTTAGGGGACGATTGGGCCGCTAAACTTGACTATCACTTCGGTGTGGAGAAAAACTTCTATAAATTCTCCGCCCACATGGCCAGGCTCTCCCTCTCTCCGAGAAATGCGCCTTACTCAAAGTGGGACTTCAGAAGTTTCTCCGTTACCAGAGGCATCGCCTCCAAGACCGGCAGGATGTCCGCCGGGCTGATGTTGAGCGATTTGGACGGAGACGGTGTTAACCTCGATACTTGGGGCCCCGTATTTCAGTGGGACTGCGAGGGATTAGTCAAGGGAAGCAGAGAGGTCGATTCGATGCTCCACGTAGGCGCTTGGTATCCCGATGAGGGCAGGGAGATAGTCGCCAGGGTCGATGGCGCCGTATCCACAGTTTTGTCCCACAGCTGGAGGGCCTACATAAGGGGTGGCTTTTTTGAGGGCAACGATAGCTCCAGGTATCCTGGTCAGGCGGCCTATCTCGGTTCGAGAGAGGAGCTTTACAGCCTTTCCGAGTATCCCATAAAAGGGGAACGTTTTGCCTGGTGGCGAATTGGCATCACTCATCGTCTTAACGAGAGCGGTGGAACTCCCCTCGATGCCGAGTTGTTCGGTGGACAGGGATATGTATGGGACGACGGTGGATCCCAGATAGACGATCCCTGGGAGATCGGGGTATCTCTGACTGTCCCCTCTAATCTGATAAAAGCGCGGATACTGGCGGTTTACGACGATAGCCGAGACTGGACCTTCGGTTTTACCATAGGGGACCCACTGTGGTCCGTGAGGCATAACTTCCCCTAGACGAGAGTTTCTGCGAGATATATGCTAGAATTGCCGAAAACGGATGTGTGGTTACGACAACAAAGAGTGGTTGGAGGCGTTTACCGTATGGCTAGAAATATAACCCCTAAGGGGCAGGATTATTCTCAGTGGTATTTGGACATAATAAAGGTCGCAGAGCTGGCCGATTACGCGCCCGTAAGGGGATGTATGGTCATCCGTCCCACTGGGTACTCGGTGTGGGAGGAGATCCAACAGAAGTTTGACCGTGCCTTTAAGGATACCGGTCACGTCAACGCCTATTTCCCGATGTTGATCCCTAACTCCTTCCTGGAGAAGGAGGCGGAGCACGTCGAGGGTTTTTCCCCTGAGTGTGCGGTGGTCACCCACGCCGGCGGAGAGGAGCTAGAGGAGCCTCTTGTGGTTCGCCCGACGTCCGAGACGGTGATAGGCCATATGTACAGTAAATGGGTCCAGTCGTGGAGGGATTTGCCTCTCCTGATCAACCAG
>JAQUTB010000217.1 GCA_028709985.1 Dethiosulfovibrio sp. | reverse complement strand
TGGTTTATCTGAGCCCTGGATAGGCCGAAGTTTCTCATCTGGTTCTCTATGACGATAGGCCGGATGACCTTTTCCATCTGCCTCCAGTCGGTCCTTATGAAGCCCGACTTGGGGTCTGAGGCCAGGGCGGCCATCGCTTGGTCTCCAAGGGAGCGGAGCACCGCTGGGTTTTGGCCCTGGAAGCGAACCTGGACCTTGGCCTCGCTTCCTCCGCCTTTGCTGAATCGCAGCGCCTGAGCCGAGGCCCCTGGGAGGTTTTCCCTCACGAATTCCTCCGCTCCTCTCATGGCCTCTAAAAGGGTGCTGGAGTCTTTAAGTATTACAACAGCCTGGGAGTACGCTGGGTCCGAGTCCTCTGCGGTGTAGGTTAAGGTGAACCGAAGCGTTCCCCCTCCCACGGTAGAGGCGACGGCCTCCACGTCGGGACGGCTCAGCAGATATGCCTCTAGTTTGGCCATATCCGAGGAGGTGCTGTATATGCTGGCCCCCGACCCTCTCCACAGGTCCACGGTAAACCTCGGCGATAGATCCTGTGGCATGAAGGACTGATCCACGAAACGGAATCCCCACACCGCCAGAACCAGCGCTCCCGCCATGACGAAAGCGGTGAGCTTGGCGTGCTTGAGAGCCGAGAGAAGCACCGATTTATAGGCCTTGAAGAACTTACCCTTGTAGGGGTCCTCCGGCTCACCCTCGGGATCCTTTAAGACCATGACCGCTAAAAGAGGCGTCACGGTGATCGCCAGCACCCAGCTCCAGAGCAGGGATATGCCCACGACCTGGAAGAGGCTTTTGCAGAACTCGCCGGTGCTGTCCGGGGATAGGCCGATGGCGGAGAAGGCCATTATGGCGATGACGGTGGCTCCGAGCAGGGGCCATATGTTGCCGGCTATGGTCCTTACCGCCGCTTTGGCCCCTCCCTCTCCCTTTTGGACCCCTATGAGCACCCCTTCTGTGACGACTATGGCGTTGTCCACCAACATACCGAGGGCTATTATGAGCGACGCTAGGGAGACGCTCTGCATAGTTATTCCGGCAAAGAGCATGGTTACAAATGTGGCGGCGATGGTCAGTAGGAGTATGCCGCCTATCAGGAGGCCGCTCCTCATCCCCATGAAGACCACCAGGACTCCGACGACTATGACCAGCGATTCGGCAAGGTTTATGATGAAGCCGTTTACCGCTTTGGTGACCTCCTGTGCCTGTAGGTAGATAGGCTCAAGCTCCATCCCCACAGGGGTGATCTCCACCAACTCATCAAGCCTTTTGTCCACCGCAAAGCCCATGTCGACCACGTTGCCGCCCTTCACCGTCGAGACTCCTATTCCGAGGGCTGGGTGGCCGTTGTATCTCATCAGGAGGGTCGGGGGATCGACGTATCGCCTCTCTATCGTGGCCACGTCTTTAAGCCTTATGACACCGCCTGGACCTCCCCCGATCATGACGTCGCCTATCTCCTCAACCGATTTGATCGCTCCGGTTGGATCTATCCTGAGATAGTCGTCCCCAACCTCGACCTTAGCTACAGGGGAGAGGGCGTTTTGCTGGTTTAAAACCGAGTATATATCGTTGGGAGATAGTCCAAGGGCCGAGGTTCTGGATCTGGATATCTCCACGTATATGCCCTCGGGCTGGTCTCCGGTTATGGCTACGCTGGCGACTCCCTTTACAAGGAGAAGCTCCCTTTTGAGCTTGTCGGCGTGGTCTTTTAGCTCCCGATAGGAGTAGCCGTCTCCCACAAGGGCGAAGAACTGGCCGTAGACGTCGCCGTAGTCGTCGTTGACCACCGAGGGCTGGACCCCAGGCGGCAGGCTGCTTTGTACGTCGTTGACCTTACGCCTCAGGATGTCCCATATTTGGGGAAGTTCCTTGGCGACGTATTCGTCCTTTATGTCCACGTATATTATGGACACGTCGGCTCTGGAGAGGGATTTTACCCTTTTGACCTCCCCCATCTTCTGGATGGCTTCCTCTATCTTGTCCGAGACCTCCTGCTCCACCTCTTCGGCCGTGGCCCCAGGGTATGCGGTGTAGACCACAGCGGTCTTTATGGTGAAGTCGGGATCCTCAAGCTTTCCGAGTTTGAAGTAGGAGGCTATTCCGGCCAGGGCAATGACCACCGACAGGTAGAGGACCACTACTTTTTTGTTGAGACAAAACTGAGCTATGTTCATGGTCGATCCCTACATATCCGTCATGAGACGGACTTTCTGTCCCTCCCGTAGGAAGTGAACCCCTGCGGTTATGACCACGTCCCCCGGGGAGAGCTCGCCCTGGACGGATATTATGTCTCCCTCCAGCTTTCCCGCTGTCACAGGGGTTTTTCTGGCAAGGCCATCCACGAACAGCCACAGATAGGTCTGACCTGCCCCGTCGGAGAACACCGCATCCGATGGAACCGAAAAATCCTCCGATACCGTCGTCCCCGAGCGGTCCGAGAGGGCTTTAGGCGTGACGTCGACTGTGAGGGTTACAGCCATTCCTGGCAGGACCGTAAGCCCCTCAGGATAGGGCATTGTCACAGTGGCCTGATAGGTCTGGGTCTTGGGGTCCGCCTGGGTTGAGAATTCTTTCATGGTAACGGGAAAGGCACGGCCCGGTATGGAGTCGAGCGTCGCGGTCATGGTGAGATTATCCACCTCTTTTTCCCTCATTCGAACCACGTCTCCGTCGGGAACGTGGACGACCATCTCTATGTTGCTCAGGTCCTGAAGGCTGAGAATGGACTGTTTGGCCTGGACGAACTGGTGATTGTCGGCGAAGGTATCCGCCACGACCCCGTCGAAGGGGGCCTTCAGCTCCGTGTCGGAGAGAGCAGACTGAGCCGCCTCCACCACCGATTTCTGGGCGTCTATCGCGGCCTGCTGCTGCTGAAGCTCTTCCTTTCTGGCTCCAGAACGGGCCTTTTGTAGGTTGCCCTGGGCGGACTGGAGGGACGAACGGGCCACGTTGTAGGCGGTGCGATACTGTTCGTACTGGACCTGGGACACCGCTCCCTGCTCCATGAGTGATTTAAACCTCTTGTAGTTGGCCTCGGCCTCGGAGAACTGAGCCTGAGCGGCGTTGACCGCGGCCTGAGCGGAGGAGACGTCCTCGGCCCTGGCGCCGGACTTCATCTCCGACAGTTTGGCCTCAAGCTGTTTTAGCTGGCTGTTGGCGCTGTCCAGGTGGTTTTTGAAGTCCCTTGGGTCCACCTTGGCCAGAAGGTCGCCCGTCTTGACCTGTTGCCCCTTTCGAACCGGAAACTCCACGAGAGGGCCGGATACCCTAAAGGACAGGTCCACCCTCCTGGACGCCTGGGTCGTCCCCTGATATATGCCTTTAAATCCCTGGTCCCTGTGTCCCAACACCTCCGCCCTGACGGGACGGACTACCTCGGGCTCCTCTTCCTTTTCCCCAAGCCTGGACCTGAGGACCTCCATAGCTCCGTATCCTCCGACGACGAGGATAAGCACCACCAGGGCCACTTTTTTGCCTGCCCAGATCATTCGCTTCATAAGCAAACCTCCATCCTTTAAGTGCGATATGTACGCTACACCAGTAAGTATAAACTATACATGACCATTTGAGGCGAATATATGGTAGAGTCGTCGGGAGGGTTTTACCATAGGACGAAAGGGTGTGAGGGCCTTAGGGCCCGCGACATGGACGAGAGGGTTTACGACAGAAAAAAGATGATGCTCGGCGATCTGGGGATACTCACCTGCGCCCTGCTCTGGGGTGTGTCATTCGCCGCGACAAAGGAGGTCCTTAAATATATGGGGCCCCTGTGGCTTCTGGCGTTTAGGTTCGCCTTCAGCTTTATGCTGATAGCCGCCATAACCCCCAAGAGGGTGAGGAACACGGGCAAGCGAGACCTGAAGGTCGGAGGGATCATAGGATTTCTGCTGTTGGTGGCTATGGCGCTACAGACCATAGGGATACAGTACACCACGACGGGAAAATCTGCCTTTATAACCGCCTGCTATGTGGTGATGGTCCCGTTTATCACCTGGGCTGCGTCCAGGAGAAACCCAGGCCTTAAGGCTTTCGTGGCGTCGGCCATATGTCTGGTTGGGATGGGGGCTATCACTTTAGACGGGACAGGGATGGGGTTTGGCCTTGGAGAGATGCTCACTCTGGGCTGTGCATTGGCCTTTGCGGTTCAGATAGTGGTAATAGACAGGATGGCCCAGGACAGGG
>JAQUTB010000216.1 GCA_028709985.1 Dethiosulfovibrio sp. | reverse complement strand
ATGCCTCGAGACTGGTCCCAGCCCTGGGAGTTCCTTTCGTGATCTTCGGTCCAGGGGACTCGGAGAGGAGCTATCAGGACGACGAGTGGGTATCTTTGGATCAGGTTATAGCCGCATCCGAACTGTTCTACTGCTACGGGATGGAGCCGGATAAAAATTAATTCTTTGGAGGGTTACACATGGGCATTTTGGGGAGGATCGATCGATTCTGCGAGGTGTTTGAGAGGACAGTCGTGTCCTATAGCATCCTAGTAATGGCGCTGGTGAGCATATGTAACGTCATCAGTCGAAACCTTTTCCAGTTCAGCTTGACCTACGCCGAGGAGGTAAGCCAGTTTACCATCATATGGGTCACCTTTATCGGGACTAGCTACGCCGCGAGAAAAGGGGTCCACATAAGGATGTCCGCCATATACGATGTCCTGGGACAGAGGACTAAGAAGATCATGATGCTGATAATGACGGCTGGTACATCGTTTTTGATGTTCGTACTCTGCTACTACTCCTACAGGTACACCACGAGGATATTCGTATCTGGCAGCATGTCACCGGCCCTTAGGTTCCCCATGTATTTGGTGATAATGTGGGTTCCCCTGGGACTGGGAATGACAGGAGTTCAGTACGGAATAGCCTTTCTGAAAAACCTGACAAGGCCCGAGATATTCGTGTCTCCGTCTCTGATAGACGGACAAGAAGAGACCGACCAATTCATGGTCTAGGAGGGGTTTAAAGATGCTGATGACTTTAATGGGCGTCATGACGGTGCTGCTTCTCCTGGGGTTTCCCATGATGGTCCCTCTGATGGCCGGAGCTCTTATAACTTTGGTCGTGTATTTTCCCAACCTGGATCCAACCATGCTGATGCAACAGGTCATAGGCGGCATCCAGTCAATGTCACTTATAGCCGTTCCTATGTTTATCTTTGCGGCTGACATAATGACCTCGGGAGAGGTGGCGGACAGGCTTCTCAGGTTCGTGGTCAAGTTCATCGGGCATAAGAGGGGTGGAATACCGATAGCGGCAGCGGGCTCATGTACCCTTTTTGGGGCAGTATCAGGGTCAACTCAAGCCACGGTGGTAGCCATCGGAGGGCCTATGAGGCCAATGCTGCTTGAGGCAGGCTACTCCCCGTCTTTTTCGACCGCCCTGATTATAAACTCCGCAGAGATAGCCCTTTTGATACCGCCCAGCATATACATGATCGTCTACGGCGTCGTAGGGGGGGCATCGGTGGGAGAGCTGTTCATAGCCGGGGTTGGACCAGGACTACTGCTCTTCCTGTTTTTCTCCATCTACTGCTGGTTCGTGTCTGACCCCAACAACATAGCCCCTAAAGCGACGTGGAAGGAAAAGCTCACGTCCCTAAAAGAGGCGCTGCTGAGCTTTACGTTCCCTCTCATCATATTCGGAGGGATTTATTCAGGGGTGTTCAGCCCAACAGAGGCCGCAGCTGTCTCGGTTCTCTACGCCTTTTTGCTGGAGAAGTTCGTGTACAGATCGATAGACTTCAAGGATCTCCCTAAGCTAGCTCTGAGGACAGGAGTGGTAACTGCGATAGTGTTCATCCTTATAGCGGTTGGTCAGGCTTTCTCCTGGACCATCTCCTTCGCCAGGATACCTAACATGATACTGCCAACCATCTTGGGGACGGATCCGAGCCAGATAAGGATCCTTACAGTACTGTCCATCGCCTATTTCCTGGGCTGTATGTTCGTCGATCCGGTGGTCGTAATCATGGTGCTCACCCCCATATTCAGGGGGCCAGTCGCGGCATCAGGGTTGGACAACGTTTTAGTGGGAACCATCGTGACCCTTCAGGCAGCGATAGGATCGTCAACCCCGCCCTTTGGATGCAACATCTTCACCGCCATACCGATCTTCAAACAAAAGTACCTGGACGTGGTTAGAGGGGTGCCTCCCTTTATCCTGATGAAAATAGTGGCCTCGGCACTCTTGGTCATGTTCCCACAGATAGCCCTTTTCCTGAGGGATCTGGCCATAGGCAGATAAAAAAAACAAAAAACAGGAGGATGACACAGAGATGAGAAAAAGCACAATAATGGCGGCACTGGCGGCAGCTTTTGCGATCACCGCAGCGACAACGGCCATTGCGGCCCCCAAGTATCAGTGGAGGCTGGCGGAGGAGGAGATCACCGACAGCGTCTGCGACGTCTACGCTAACGAGTTCGCGAGGATTCTGAAGGAAAAGTCCAACGGGGATATCCAGCTGGACATATATCCCCTGGGAACCCTGGGGACTCCCAAGGAGATCTTCGAGCTCTGTCAAAACGGAGCCATTGAGTTCGTCCTGGACGGCCCGGGACAGGTAGGAAGCATAGTCCCGGAGAACCAGGTATTTTCAACCCAGTTTCTCTTCTCCGACAACCAACAGGTCAACGAGAAGGTGCTCGCGACCAGCAAGGCCCTCAACGAGCTTCTCAACAGCGCCTACGAAAAACAGGGAGTGAAGGTTCTGGCCTACTGGAGCGAGGGAGCCATGGACTGGACCGCCAACAAGCCCCTCCTAAAGCCAGAGGACTTTAAGGGTTTTAAGATGAGGACCATGCCCTCTCCTATGATCGTAGAGTCCTACAAGGTCTATGGAGCCAACCCCACGCCGGTCCCCTTTATGGAGGTCTACAGCGGACTTCAGCTCAAGATGATCGACGGTCAGGAGAACGCCCCCTACATCGTCCAGGAGATGAAGTTCATGGAGGTGCAGGACTACTATATTCAGTCCGCCCACAACGTCTACGTCATGCAGACCATCGTCAATAAAGCCTTTTTCGAGAAGCTTCCGAAAGAGATCCAAGAAATAGTTCTCGAGTCCATCGAAGAGCTTCGTCCCTTCGCTTTCAAGGTCCAGGAGGATCTGAACAGCAAACGCCTCGAGATGATCAAGGAGAAGATGAGGCCGGATCAGAAGATAGTGGCCCTCTCCCCCGAGTCGAGGGAACAGTTCAGGGAGATCTCAAAGCAGACCGACGACACCTACATCAGGATCTCCGGCAATCCTGAGCTCGCAAAAGAGATATTAGACACCCTTAGAGCGGAGATAGTCGAGGCGGAAAAAGAGGCTTCGTCCAACTAGAACCTGCTAAAAAGCGTATGGGCGGATCCCTCAATCCGCCCATACGCCCTGAATAATCGACTAAAAAAACACTTCCCTGCGAGGAGAAGTATAACATGGAGGCGCTAAATATGGATCAGGTAAAAAAATATATCCACGCAGTTCCCAACTTCAGCGAGGGCCGTCGTACCGACGTCATAGATGCCATTGTGGGAGAGATAAAGAAGGTAAAGGGAGTAAGGCTCATCGACTATTTCCCCGACGCCGACTTCAACCGTACGGTTATAGAGTGCCTTGGAGAGCCAGAGCCACTCATGGAGGCACTCCTCAACATGGCTGGCAAGTCCTACGAGCTGATCGATATGGAGAAACAGCAGGGAGCCCACCCCAGGATCGGCGCCCAGGACACCATACCGGTCTTTCCCCTGATGAACGTCACCCTGGAGGAGTGCGCTGAGTTCGCAGAAAAGCTGGGATCCGCCGTGTTTGAGAGATTCCAGGTCCCAGTGTTCTTCAGCGGAGAGAACGCAAGAACTCCGGAGCGTAAGGAGCTGGGCTACATCAGGAAGGGACAGTACGAGGGGCTAAAAGAGGTGGCTCATCTGCCAGAGAGGGCTCCCGACCTCGGCCCCGCAAAGCTTCATCCCACAGCAGGGGCTACTATCGTCAGCGCCGCCACCAGCAACCTGGTGGCAATAAACGTACTTCTCAGCACCGAGGATCTGGAGATAGGCAAAAAGATAGCCAAGATGATGAGAGGACCGAGCGGTGGATTCAGCACCATAAGATCGGTCGCATTCAAGCCCGACGGATACGACAACGTGGCGGTCTCCATGAACATGTTCGACACAGATCAGACCCCTATATACAGGGCATTCCAGGTCATAGAGAACGAGGCCAGACGCTTCGGCCTGAATATCGTAGGTACCCAGGTATGTGGAACCCTACGTCAGAAGGCCCTCATAAACTGTGCCGAGTATTTCCTGAGACTGGTCGACTTCGACTACAACCAGATCGTCGAGAACAACATCCTGGCCCTCATAGGAGACGAGTAAATGGCGTTTCTGTCGGACATAGAGATAGCGAAGCAGGCGAGTATGAAGCCCATCACC
>JAQUTB010000215.1 GCA_028709985.1 Dethiosulfovibrio sp. | reverse complement strand
CTTGAGCTTGGTACCCCTGATATAGAGGGGTTCAGCTGGTCGCCCTTCAACTATTTCACCGACATATTTTCTGGAAAGGGCGATAGCCTTATGGGGCTTCTTAGAGGCGAACTAGTTCGCCTGTCCCCTGTATCGGGCGATAGCTACCTATTGGAGAGGTCGTCTTTGTCCAACAACGACGGCATCCTGACAGTACTGCCCTTACTGAACAGGATCGTGATAAGCACCGGAAGAGGCTTCTACTCGTCCGATGACGGAGGTCTGAGCTGGGTATCCATCGGGCTTCCTGTTGGGATAATGGGGAGGTGAGGTCATGAGAGAGATATACAGGCGTATCCTCACAGCGGGGATGTTCTTTATCGCTATAGGCATGTTCCTCTTCGTCAGAGACCAGTTTCTGAGGGTGTATTCTGTGGACATGGCGGAGGAATACTCCCGGTCCTACGCTCCGGACTTGGGCCCGTCCTTTGGGGCTATGGCCATGGGAAGGTCGTTCATAAGGTCTACCACACAATTTCAACCTATCGGGGAGTTCGTCCGCTCTAAATCAGAGGGTATTACCGTCACCGTAGATGGGCGTATCTGGGGAGATGTCTATGGAAGGGTCGAGTCGGACGATGATGGACTTTTTTTTCTTCCCTCCGATGGGACGGTTAAGCAGGTCGTCGATGGCTTGAGAAATATGGAGAGGTCCTTTGCCTACGTTAAGTA
Source organism: Dethiosulfovibrio sp. (assembly GCA_028709985.1). Classification (GTDB taxonomy): domain Bacteria; phylum Synergistota; class Synergistia; order Synergistales; family Dethiosulfovibrionaceae; genus Dethiosulfovibrio. Next base: position 3,477 of record JAQUTB010000215.1, on the reverse strand, counting down.
TGGCTCTGCTGTGGGGCCGGTTTTCATGGCTGCTTCCCTGATGGGGCCGGTGGACGCTAAGGGATCCGGTGCTCCCGATTCGTTGGTATACCCGTTCAGGGCCTTCGCCCCGATCCCTCTGATCCTAGCCCTGGCGGTCTACGTTCTGCTGCCCAGGCGAAGGACTAGCCCCGGTGCTCTGACCTACTCAAAGTGGTCCTGTTGGGTGATACCAGATATCCTCGGCACGGTTATGGCCGGTTTTTTCGTCGCCCTCTCCTTCATCCTTGCGCCGGAGATATTCGGAGACGGGAACGTCCTGGGGATCGCTTCGGGAGCTATCTGGTTTACGTCGGTGCTGTGGTTCATGGGAGCCATCTTTACGTCCATCCTTTACTGGTCCGCTCGCTACTCGTCCTTCGAGCTTGTCATTCAAGAGGACGGCATAAGTTTAAGACAGCTATCCAAGGAGCTGGAATTCCGTTTCTCCTATCTCGTCACGGTGGAGTGGGTGGATTATAGGCCACCTAGATGGCTGAGAATACTGGTTCGCATCGCATCGATGTTCGACTGGAGGATGAGGAGCCATGATATCTCCATGTCTCTCAGCAGGGATTGGGGCATTCGGTTCGTGTTTTTAGACGGGTCGACCTTTAAATTCATATGCTCCAGGTTGCCGGATGTCCAGAGGCTTGTGGATGTCCTTCTGTCCGGCAGGATCCCATTATCTCCCGAGCTGGAGTCTTTTTTAAAGGGGGAGGGGTAATCTCCCCCTTTATGCTCACGAATAGTGGGCTATTATGTCCAGCACTCCCAGGATGTGCCTCTCCGGGCTTACGTAATTAACGAGATCCTTTATGGGCTTTACCCCGTTATCAGGACAGGCACTGGCCCCTACCGTTCTTAAAAATGAGATGTCGTTGTAGGAGTCTCCTATGCCGACCATCTCCTCAGGGGCTACCCCTATCCTCTCGGATAGCATGGCTATTCCCGAGGCTTTGTCAACTCCCTTAGGGGTTACGTCCACGGAGCAGGACGATCTGGTGACGTTGAAGAGCTCGCAGTTTGCAAGATCCATTGTCTCCTGGAGCAGACCTTCTACGGCGTTTTCCAGTTCCTCCGATCCCATGGGAAATGGAAAGGGGTTGATGCTCAGGCATATCTCCTTACCGACCTCGAAACGGATATTCCTGCCTTTAAAGGAGTTGAATAGCCTCATTTTTAGCTCCCTCATAGCCTCTATATGGTAGTCAGTTATCTTGGGATTAAGAGTTACACTATCGTCCCTGGGATCGAATAGCATGCTTCCGGCCTCGCAGATCATCGGCTCGGTTATGCCCAGAAACTGACCTATCGCCTCCATGTAGGGCTGTCCTCGGCCGGAACATAGGGTTATTGGCAGTCCTATGCCCTCTCTCGCCCTGTCCTGGTGCTCTCTCAGAGCCGCCATGGCGGAGGGGTCGAAGGGAATTCCCTTGTCCACCGACAGACAGCCGTCTATGTCCGATACAACCAGCTTAAGTCCTGTGCCGTCAAGCACATAATCACGTCCTTTCGTCACCTCTGAGAGAACATTATATCAGTTTCTAGGCGACCTTTTTGATACGCACCGCCTTGCCCTCGGACCTGGCGATTGATCCAGGTGGCAGTATTTTAACCCCGGTCCTTATACCGAGCATCGCCGCTAGATGGGATCCCGTTTTTTTAAACATCTCCTTCCCCTCCTTCTCGGAAAGGGATTCGGAGCTCTCACAGCATACGGTGAGCTCCTTGAGGTCGTCCTTTTCAGAGACCTCAAGCACGTAGTGGAGGGAAAGGCCTGGAATATGGCTCAGGGCCACCTCTATCTGGGAGGGAAATACGTTGACCCCCCTGATTATGAGCATATCGTCGCTTCTGCCCTTTATCCTGTCTATCCTGGCTCCCTCCTTGCCGCATCCACAGCGGTCCCTGGTTATCCTGGTTATGTCTTTGGTCCTGTATCGGATCATGGGAAGGGCTTCCTTGCAGAGGGTCGTTATTACCAGCTCTCCCTCGGCCCCATCGGGCAGAACCTCCCCGGTTGCAGGGTCTATGATCTCGAGGAGGAACTGGCTTTCGTCAACGTGGAGTCCACACTTATGCTGGCACTCCATGGCCACCCCTGGGCCCATGATCTCCGACAGGCCGTATATATCCAGTGCCACTATTCCTAGTCTATCCTCAAGGTTCTTTCTGAGTCCCTCAGACCAGGGCTCCGCCCCGAAGATGCCTATTTTCAGGGAGTGCTTTATGCCCTTTTCCTCTATTAGGTCCGCGAGCCTCAGCCCGTAGGATGGGGTACAGGCCAATACCGTTGTCTCCAGGTCCTCCATGAGCATCAGCTGTCTGTCGGAGAAGCCCCCTGATGCCGGTATGACCGTTGCTCCAAGCCTCTCCGCTCCGTAATGTAATCCCAGCCCCCCCGTGAATAGCCCGTAACCGTAGGCTACCTGGACCACGTCCTCCGCGGTTATTCCTCCCGTTGCCATCGCCTGGGCCATTATGCTGGACCACCTGTCCAGGTCCCCTGCGGTGTAGGCTACGACCGTTGGTTTTCCTGTGGTTCCAGAGGATGCGTGGACTCTCACCAGGTCTTTCTTAGGACAGGCTAGAAGGCCCAGAGGATAGTTATCCCTAAGGTCCGATTTCTCGGTGAACGGCAGTTTTTTCAGGTCGTCCAGGGATTTTATGTCCTCAGGCGACACGTCTTTGAGCTTGGAATTCCAGGCGGCTGATGTTCTCTTGGCTGATGCTATGGTCTCTCTTAATGTGTTCACTGAGTCGATATGTCGTGATGTCATGGCGTAGTCCTCCTAGGGTAAAGTGATAAATTCGAATTGGATATAAAAAAAGGGGCCCCTCCGATGAGGGGCCCCGAACAGAACCAAGGTCAACGCCAAAATGGCGTCGATCCCCTGTCGGGACCCACGCTGGTAAAGCTAAAGAAGAAGTTGGCGTTGTGTATGCGAGTCATCTGGTAGCCTGCTCTCTGTAGGATTTTTGCTCAAACGGTGTCGCGAAGTTGACGCACTTTATACCACGAAATTTATCGATACGTCAAGGCCTGCTGTAGGTGTTCCTACAACGGGTCTCGGGGAAAAAGAACGAACAGACGAGCCCCAGCACCGTAGCCCCAAGGCATATCCACAGTGCTGAGGTGAACCTCGCCTGAGGTGGCAGGTGGGACAGGTTCTCCAGTACCCTGCCCATAAAGGTGGTTATCAGGGCGCTTCCTAAAAACGCGCCGGTATTGACCAGAGCTATGGCTACCCCTGTGGACTGAGGGTGGTTTATCTCCTTGATGATCGCCCATGATATGACGTAGGAGGTGGCGGAGAAACCTGCCATAAAGAAGAGTGGCCTCAGTGCCATCACAGGAGGCATGCCCTTCCACAGCACCACTATCGCAAGCCATACCAAGGTGGCGACCAAATTCATTACCACCAGCGGTGTCTTTCTGAGTCCCAGTTTGTCCGA
>JAQUTB010000214.1 GCA_028709985.1 Dethiosulfovibrio sp. | reverse complement strand
TGTTCTCCACCTATCCGCCTAAGGGCGAGGGGGAGAGGTGGGGGCTCCTCATAGGAGGCGACGACCAGAACTACAGCGTCGACCCGTCCTGGGCCGACATGACTGTGGGCGTTTTGCTTCGAATAGCCGAGGAGAAGGGCGTCTCCCTCTATATAACCACGTCCAGGAGGACATCTGAGGAGACGGAGGACAAAATCAAAGAGGTCTGCGGTGGCAGCGACAGTGTCGCCATGGTTCTTCTGGCCTCAAAGGACGACTTGAACCCAGTCCCAGGGATCCTTGGAGGATGTCAAAGAGTATTCTGCACCGAGGACTCTGTGTCCATGATATCGGAGGCAGCCACATCGGGAACCAGGACATATCTGCTGAGGGTCGGCAGACAGAGGGGCTGGAGAAAGGTCCTTCAGGACATAACCGTCAAACTGGTCGAGTGGAAGGCCCTTAGTGAAAAACACCTCTGGGGGACTCCCAGGTTCGATATGATGATAGATCGATTCAAAGAAAGGGGCTTGCTCACCGAGATGCCCTCGGACGTCATGGCCTGGCGTCCTATGCTGGACAGGCCCGCAGGACTCTCCATAGAGTTCAACGAGGCCCAGAGGGCAGCTCGGTGGATAGTGGAGAACTGGAGATGAAAATCGTCCACCTGCTCCCGGGCCTTGAGGTGGGAGGGGTGGAGACCCACGTGGTCGACCTGGCCTCGGAGCAGGCCAGGTTGGGCCACCAGGTCACGGTGATATCAGGGGGAGGCCGAATGGTGTCTCAGCTGCACCCCGAGGTCACCCATATAACCATGGCGGTTCATAAAAAAAACCCCATCACCGGAGCCATCTGCGCCGTCAAACTGGCGCGGATGGCCCGATCCAGGGGCTGGGACGTGCTTCACGCCCACTCCAGGGTTCCCGCCTGGATAGCCTGGTGGGCCTCGGGGCTCTCAGGAGTCCCCTTTATAGTGACCTGTCACGCCATATACTCGCTGAACGCCGGTCTAACCCCATACCGCCACGCGGATGGGGCTATCTGTGTCTCCAAGGCTGTGATGGACCATCAGAGGGACTGGCTCCCGACCAGGACCGTCGTCATAAAAAACGGCATTCCCGACCCTGGGGTAAGGTGGAGTCCTGAAAAGGGCGGCCCATTCAGGTTTCTGTTTGTCGGACGGCTCACGAAGGTGAAGGGAATCGACTTTCTTGTGTCAGCCTTCCTCCCGATGGTGAACAGGCAGGACTGGGTTCTCGATATAGCGGGAGAGGGGCCACTTGAGGGAGAGCTCAGGGAAAAGGTGGCCTCCGCCGGTCTGGGAGACCGAATATCCTTTCTTGGCTACAGAGACGACGTGGCGGAGCTGCTGGTTAAAAGCCACTGCTGTCTATTTCCCTCCAGAAGCGAAGGGGCGGGGCTGGTCCTCCTGACCGCTCTGGCGGTGGGAACCCCTGTGATAGCCTCAGACCTGCCCGTCTTCAGGGAGGCTCTGGACGATGCGTCTCTTATTCCCATGGAGGCCTCAATCTGGACCGACAGGCTAGCTTACGCCATAGACAACCCCGACAGCCCCCATCCTATCTCACCTCCTAGATCCATTCATGATATGGCTGTTGAGGTGGGAGAGTTTTACGTCACGAAATAGACTCGAGAGGAGGTTTCCGGTTTGAGAATGGATCACACAAAAGATTTTTTGCTCGACATAAAAAAAGCGGTTGATGCCGTGCTAAAGAGTGGCCTAGATATAGAGGCAATCTATCTCTTTGGGTCTTACGCCTACGGAGAGCCTAACGAGGCTTCCGATATCGATCTATACGTCGTTCTTTCCGATGACAGCAAATCTCAAATTAGGGCCATCGACGCTATGGAAAAAATCGGAATAGAGATATTTAGGTCCGACGTCTACAACGTAGAGATTTTTGCTGGATTTGCCGACGATTTTCTATCTCGAACTTCTCTGCCTACCATAGAGAAAACCATCTCCGATAAGGGAGTTGTCCTTTATGAGAGAAGCGCCTAACCGAAATTATATTTATCTCTCTGAAAATCCTTATAACCATTCCTAAGATAACCAGAAAGACGGTGTTTTTATGAAAAAAGCTTTAATAACCGGCATAACCGGACAGGATGGGGCGTACCTGTCGGAGTTATTGCTCTCCAAGGGCTACGAGGTTCACGGAATGAAACGGCGGTCGTCTTTGTTCAACACCGGCAGGATAGACCACCTTTTCAGCGATCCCCACGAGGAAAACCGGGGTCTCATCCTCCACTACGGCGACCTGACCGACTCGTCCAACATAATCAGGCTCCTCCAGGAGATAAAGCCCGACGAGATATACAACCTGGCGGCACAAAGCCACGTCAAGGTATCCTTCGAGACGCCGGAGTACACCGCCAACGGTGACGGACTGGGAGTCCTTCGGATCCTGGAGGCCATCCGCATACTGGGGCTGGAGAAGAGGACCCGCTTCTACCAGGCATCCACCAGCGAGCTATACGGCAAGGTCCAGGAGATTCCCCAGAGGGAGACCACCCCCTTCTATCCCAGGAGCCCCTACGCCGCCGCGAAGCTCTACGGCTACTGGATCACCGTCAACTACCGGGAGGCATACGGCATCTACGGCTGCAACGGCATACTGTTCAACCACGAGTCGCCTCTTCGGGGAGAGACCTTCGTCACCAGAAAGATCACCAGGGCGGTCGCCCGGATATCCCTGGGCCTTCAGGACAAAATATACCTGGGCAACATGGACGCCAAACGGGACTGGGGCCACGCCAGAGACTACGTCGAGGCCATGTGGCTAATTCTCCAGCAGGACACCCCCGACGATTACGTCGTCGCCACAGGGGAAACCCACTCGGTCAGGGAGTTCGTGGAGCTCTCCTTCAAGGAAGTCGGCATCCCCATAGAGTGGCGTGGGGCCGGAGTAGACGAAGTTGGATTCGACCCCTCCACCGGAAAGGTTCTGGTCGAGATCGACCCCAGATACTTTAGACCCACGGAGGTGGAGCTTCTCCTAGGCGACCCCACCAAGGCAAAGGAGTTGCTGGGCTGGGAGAGGCGAGTCACCTTCCCCGATCTGGTCAAGGAAATGGTCTCCCACGACCTGGACCTGTTCAAAAAAGACATCCTCTGCCGGGACGCAGGATACCAGGTATGCCCCTCCATAGAGGACCTGTCTTGAGGGTATACGTAGCGGGTCACAGAGGGATGGCAGGCAGCGCCATCGTACGAGCCCTTAAAGGTCGAGGAGCTAAAGACATCATAACCAAAACCCACCGAGAGCTGGACCTGCTGGACCAAAGAGCCACCGAGGACTTCTTTCGGGCCAACCGTCCCGAAGTGGTGATCCTGGCCGCCGCCAGAGTGGGAGGAATAGGGGCCAACATGGCGGACCCCTACGGATTCCTCTACGAAAACCTCCAGATCCAGAACAACGTCATAAACGGAGCGGCCGCCAACGGCGTGAAAAAACTGGTCTTCCTGGGAAGCTCCTGCATATACCCCAGGGAATGTCCTCAACCCATGAAAGAGGAATACCTCCTCACAGGCCCATTAGAGCCCACCAACGAAGGCTACGCACTGGCTAAAATAGCGGGCCTCCGGCTCGTCCAGTACCTTAGCAGACAGCGAGGCATAAAGGGCCTGTCCGTCATGCCCTGCAACCTCTACGGTCCGGGAGACAGCTTCCACCCCGACCACTCCCACGTCATCGCCGCCCTGGTCAGGCGATTCGTCGAGGCGAAGAGGGAAAAGGTCCCCACCATAACCCTGTGGGGGACCGGCAGCGCCAGAAGGGAGTTTCTCCACGTCGACGACATGGCAAGGGCGGTGACCCTCCTCATGGAAGTATGGGACAGCCCGGAGATAATCAACCTAGGCAGCGGAGAGGATATATCCATAAAAGGCCTGGCGGAGGAGATCAAAAAAGCGGTGGCCTACGACGGGGAGATACTCTGGGACTCCTCTAAACCCGACGGAATGCCAGTAAAACGGCTGGACGTCTCTAAACTCAGAGGACTGGGCTTCGAGCCCCGAATATCGCTGAGCGAGGGGATCGCCCAAATGATAGACCAATACGAAAAGCTGAGAGAGGAGAGACAAAGCGGTGTATAAAGTCCCTCTGGTGAAAAACACCTTCCTCCAGGAGGAGGAGACCAAAAAAGCCCTGTCCAAGTTCGTCCTGGACGCACAGATCCTGAGCATGGGAACAGAAT
>JAQUTB010000213.1 GCA_028709985.1 Dethiosulfovibrio sp. | reverse complement strand
TCATCAGGCTGTCGAGCCTTTCGCTGACCATTTTCAGCTCATCGTTGCTCTCCCTGACCTGGGCCTCCATGGCTATGGCCTCCTGATACAGGGCGGTGAGGTTTTCCCCCTGATCCGAGATCACCTCAAGCATCTTCTCGAAAGCCCCCAACAGACTGCCCTGCTCCTGGAATGGAGCTCTTTCCTGTTTGAACGCCTCTATCGCGGAGAAAAGCCTGGGTATCGACTCAACCGGGTTGCTCTCTATTGAGATGTTCTCCGCCAAATCGGTGACGGTCTGGACCGACCGGTCCAGACTCCCGGTGATCCTGTAGAGGACCGCCCAGAAAAGCCCGATCAGGGGGGCCATCAGGCAGAAAAACAACGAAGACCAAAGCAGGGCCTTCTCAGCGGACTGAAACGCGATCATATCGCTAGGGCAGAGCAACATCAGCGCCAAACCCTCTCGGATCTGCACCGAGTGGATTCCGACCCTCTGACCACCCCAGACCCCATCACGTCTCCTCTCTCCCATCAAGGGGGCTGGGAAAAAGCTCCCCTCTGGAGCTATTCTGTCATCCCCCCATGAAGCCATAACCGTTCCGTCATCGTTTACCAGTATAAGGTTCTCTCCCTCCTGAAACTTGGAGAAGGGGGAGGCTAGAAAAATCTGACTGTCAAAACCGGCTACTAACCAGTTTCCGTCCCTCATCACCGATTTTATCAGCCTCGGCGAGGCTGGCTGAGTCAGGAAGGACGAGACCTTCCAGCCCCCCAACAAAAGGCTCTTTGGGAAAATAAGGCCTGCTCCGATGTTCCCCTTGAAGACCTCAAGGACCTCGCCCTCGGGTGAACAAAGGACCATATCCCTAACCTTGACGCTTCCCATGGCGGGATCGCCCATGAAATCCAGCGACGAAAAACGCAAAAAAGCGTCGGTGAAGGATAGACGGTCCTCCATCTCCTGGGCCAACTCCCCTAACGCCCTATCGGTCCTTTTATCGTGCAGGTCCTTTGATCTGTGGAGGGACACCATAAAGATCGCCAGACAGAGCGCCATCAGTACCACCAAGGCTAACAGCACGGAGCCATCTCGGATCGACTTCAGACTGGTTCGATCACTCAAGGCGACACCTCCCTGAAGCCTGGATCCTTGAACAGATAGACCCTGGAATCCGACACCACATCGCCAAACTTATCGGTCCTGACAGTCCATCCCAAGGAACGTATCTCTCTGGGCTTGGACATAACGTCCCTCAGGCTCTGCCCCGACAGGGACGGCCCCTCATTGAAAACTGAGGAAAGGTATTCCATAGCACAGTAACCGTACCTAACCATCAGTGTAAAATCCTGGGACGTGACCGACCTCCAGTAATCGGCGAAATCGCCTTGGACCTTCTCCGTGGGGTTGAAGGCCTCGGTGTAGTAAAACTCAAGCCCAGCGATTTTCGTAAGGTGATGGTTTTCCAGAAGGCTCCAACGGGACATAAAAACGACGCTTTGGGGCCAAAGAGACGTTACATACTGGACCGCCCAGTACGAGACCGAGGGATCGGCGTAGATCAAAACCCCATCGGGGGCCTCGAAGCTGTAGTCGTCGAGAAAACTACAGTCCTTCGGGAAGTGGAAAAGGCCGGTGAAGGCCGCATCGGACTTGGACAGAACCTCCCTAACCGATCCGACAGCGTAGGGATAGTTGTTGCCGGACCATACTCCCACGACCGAATCAAGCCCTAGTGAGTCGATCAGAGAGGCCATCAACGACGTCTCCTGGGAGAAATCCTCCTTGACCCTGAAAAACCAGTCGCCCAGACCGGAAAGCTCCGTGGTGGATGCGACTGTGGATAGGACAGGGATTTTAAGTTTTTCAGCGACGCCTCTGGCGGCTATCGCCTGCTGCGAGAACGGGAAGCCCACCACAGCCTGAGCGCCTTTTTTCCTAAGGCTCGATATGGCCTCGCTCGGGTCATCCAGATATCTCTCTAGGACAAGCCTGTACCTAAACCCTTCGTCTTTGCCGTTATGCCAGTCCACGTAGGCCTTTATGGCCGACACCATCCTACCCTCCGGTATGGCCGACTCCGGCGCGACGCTGTAGGCGACTCCCAGCGTTACCACAGGCTCGGTGAAGTTGGGAGGGATAAGAAAAAAAGCAGCCCCGAGGAGGCAGACAACGGCCGAAAAAGAAATAAACCTCATCTATCATCAGCCTCCACCGGAAACTCTATCCTGAAACTCAAGCCGCCACTTTGAGATATCCTCATTTTAGCGTTGAGCTGTCTCACCAGGCCCTGGACTATGGTCATCCCAAGCCCCGACCCAGCCTCCACGTCATTCAAAGTCCCGACCCCGTCGTCGGACACATCCATTGTCACCGAGTTACCCACCGTGCGAACCGACACGGAGATCACTCCTCCCGGTCTCCCTACAAACCCGTGCTTAAGCGAGTTAGTGACCAACTCACTCACTATCAACCCACAGGGGACAGCCTTGTCGACCGGAAGCCCTGTCTCGTCCACGTCCAGGTTTATCCTGATGTCCCTGCCTAGGCCGTAGGTGGCGGTCAGGGCTCCCACAAGTTCCCCAAGGTAGTCTGAGACCTTGAGGCTGGAGAAGTCCGAACTTCGGTAAAGAAGCTCGTGAACGTAGGCTATAGCCATCACCCTATTACGGCTCTCGTAGAGCACCTCAGCCAAAGTGGGGTCGGAGATCTTCGATGCCTGGATGCTCATCAGGCTTGCCATCACCTGGAGGTTGTTCTTAACCCTGTGGTGGACCTCCTGTATCAGCATGTCCTTATCCCTGAGGGAGTTCTCAAGCCTTTCGTTGGTGACGATCAGATCTGTGACGTCCTCCACCATTCCCAGCAAAACCGAAGGAGATCCGTCCTCTCCGTATAGAGGTACCCTTATGACCTTGAGGTAGCGCTCTCCGTCAGTCACTTTCTCACTAAAAACTCTGCTGTAATCGAAGAGCATCGGCGATCTGCTTCTCAGTGTGACGTTGCCGTCCTCCAACAGCTTTTCTGCTATTTCAGGTTCGAACAGGTCCGACTCGGTGGCGCCCAACGCATCCTCGCAGGTAACGCCAACTATCTCCGTCATGCGAGAGTTCCATATGACGTACACCCCTCCGGCGGACATGTCCTTGGCGAAGACTCCGACCGGCATGTTCTCCACCAAAGATCCCAGGAACTCGCCCTGGGCGGCCAGCTTCTCCTGGGTCTCCCTGTTTTCCGTGACGTCCCTAACTATACAGACACAGGAATTAAGCCCCGCCAGATACACGACCGTCTCCAGGTGAAGCCCCATCTCGCCTGAATAGCCCTCTACCGTTACAGGCTCCCCCGATGCAACGACCTTTCCGATGCCACCTATCCAAGCCTGGGACGTGGACGGAAGAATATCCCGCATGGGTCTGCCCTGGACGTTGGACGGCCTCTCCTCGGATATCATGGAAAGAAAGGCCGGGTTAACGTCCAGTATTCTGAAGTCATCGGAAGGGCCTATGCCCACCACCATCAGCCCGTCCTTCATGGTGGAGAAAAGCCCTCTGTACCTCTCCTCCGCTATCCTCAGATGGGAGACGTCCCTGACTATTCCCAGGGCCGAGGTAATCGCACCTCCCTCCCTCTCTGGAACGACCCTGATCTCGGCGATGCCTCGATACTCGCCCCTTATCTTGATAGGCGATTCGACGTAGACCGCCTCACCGGACTTGAGCAGAGATCTCATGGATGATGTGTCAATACCGGGGAAAAGGCCGGAAAAGCCCGACTCCTCCATGTCCTTGCCGATCAACTCGCTCGGCTCCTTGCCCATAAACGACCTAAGGGCACCGGAGACGTAGCGAAAACGCTCGTCCCCACCGATACGGAACACCACGTCCGGAAGCCCCTCCGCCAGAGAGCGGAACTCCCCCTCGCTGACGGCCAGTCTCTCCATGGCGTAGCGGAGATCCTCGGTCCTCCTAAGTACCTCCTCCTCGAGCATATCGTTTCTCATCTCCAGGGACTCCCTGTCCACCTTGAGGCGAAGGTGGGACTCTATCCTAAGCCTGAGCTCAAGGGGATCGAAGGGTTTGGATATGTAGTCCACAGCACCCAGGGAAAGCCCCTTACGCCTGCTGGTCAGGTCCGACTGGTCGGACGCGAACACCACAGGCACGTGCCTCAGACCGTCGGAGGATTTAAGGATTCGACACAGGTCGAACCCGGACATACCGGACATCGTGGCG
>JAQUTB010000212.1 GCA_028709985.1 Dethiosulfovibrio sp. | reverse complement strand
TTTTTAGCCAGAGCCCCTATGGACTGGGCCAACTGACCTATCTCTCTGGCCGCCTGAGACGATTCCTCCGCCAGCTTCCTTACCTCCTCGGCCACCACGGCGAAGCCCCTGCCGTGCTCTCCTGCCCTGGCTGCCTCAATGGCTGCGTTCAGGGCAAGGAGGTTGGTCTGGTCCGCCACTCCAGATATGACCCCCACGAACCGGCTTATATCGCCGCTCACCGACACCATCTTCTTTATGGATTCGCCCAAGGCCGTTGCCGTCTGGACGACCTGGTTATTGGCGGTCTCGGTTCTCTGGGCCAGCTCCCTGTTTATCTCCGCCTTATCCCTCACCGAGGCTCCCCCTTGAGCTATTTCCTTGAGGAGGTCGGTGGACTGGCGGTGAAGCTTCCCTATCTCTCCAACCTCTTCGCTGAGGTTGCCGAGAATCCGGTCCAGCTCCGCCAGAGAACGGGCCATACCGTCGGCGTGTCCTCCAATTCCCTTCATCGAGCGAGATCCGTCGGACACAAGAACCTCCAGGTCCTCCGCCAGGGTCTGTCCTTTCTGGGCCAGGGGCCTGAGGTTTGGCCCGGAGGGAAGGGCTTTAAGTTTTTGTGTCTTTTTCTTTTTCCCTTGGAGCAGAAAAGCCCCTGTTGCGGCGGTAGCTATGGCCGCCGCCGGAACGCTCCACCAGTTTGCCACCGCCGACCCTGCCGCAGCTGCCGCTCCCGCCACAAGCCCCAAAGCCGCTCCCTTTGCCCATATTTGGTTCACTTTTTAGCCTCCTGTTCCCTGTACTTCTCTATAGCCTCTTTGTTTCTCCTCTCCTGATATGAGTCGAAATCCCTTCTGACGTTGTCGTAGGGCTGGTCCATCAGGGGAGAGGAAAACAGAAAATCCGCCGAAGACATATTGCAGGCCATGGGAATGTTGTAGAGGGTGGCTATTCGCAAAAGGGCCTTTATGTCCGAGTCGTGAGGCTGGGAGTTAAGCGGGTCCCATAGAAAAACGATTCCGTCCAGCCTGTCGCAGGCTATCCTAGACCCCAACTGCTGGTCCCCTCCTAGAGGCCCCGACTTGAGCTTCTCCACGGGCAATCCCAAAATCTCCTCCAGCAGAGCTCCGGTGGTTCCGGTGGAGCTGAGAACGTGTCTGGACAGGGCCTCTTTGTGTCTTACCGCCCACCGGATCAGATCGTTCTTCCTGCTGTCGTGAGCCACAAGGGCCAACCTCTTAACCGCGTCCATAAAAATCCCTCCCTTTGATATCTCTCATACCATTCTACACGGAGTTTCCCAGAACAAAACTTTTCCGGTATAATCGGAACAGTCAGAACGAGATGGGGCGAGGGGATCGCTTGAGGGGATACACTTTTTACGGGAGGATTCCAACATGAACATGAAAAACGACGTCTCTATAGAGAGGCTGGACAGCTCTAAGATACCGGCTGTCTGCGAGCTTTATCGTTCCATATACGGAGAGGATTTCCCCATGCCATGGGTGTACGACCCAGGCGAGATGGAGAAAAGGGAGCAAGACGGCCGTCAGGCCACCTTGCTGGCCTTCAAGGGCGATCAACTGGTGGGACAGGTGGCGGCTGTAAGGTCTCCCTGGAACCCCAGGCTTTTTGAGCTTACCGGGCTGCTTGTGTTGCCTCGCTTCAGGGGACTCGGCATAGGGGGAATGCTGGCGTCTCACCTTATAAACCAGCTCTTGCCCGAGCTGGGGTGGGTCGCTCGTTACACCGAAAGCACCACCGCTCACGACGTCTCCCAGATGGTCGACCTTAAAATGAGACACCGTCACTGCGCCCTGGCGCTCAACCTTCTGCCCCCGTCCACCTACAGGCACGACGATATATTCATAGCCTCAGGCAGGGTCAGCTGTGTCATGGGGTTCTCCGAGAGGGAGGCGGATGGGACGACGCCGTCCTATCTTCCAGCGAGATACTCCCAGATTATCGACGAACTGTCGGACGGTTTCGAGAGGCAATTTATCCAAGACGATTCTATCCCTGAGGGTAACGCCTCCTTCGAGGTATCCGCATTCCCTGTGGCCGGAACCGCCTATGTGGCCGCGCTCTCTCTGGGGGAGGACTTTGGGACGGTCCTCAAGAGGGAGCTTATGCCCTACGAGGCGTTTCCCGCCACCATGCTCCAGCTCCCTCTGGCTAAAGGTATAAGCCGAGCGGTGGAGGAGGACTTTGCCCAGGGGTTTAGGCTAGGTGGCTTCCTCCCAAGATGGTTTGAGTCCTCCGACGGGCTGCTGCTTCAGAGGACCGGCTTGCCCAGGTGGGACGAGATAAAGTTGGTCACGCCCAAGGGGCAGAGGCTTCTGGAGATGGTCAGAAAAGACAGGGAGACGCTGCTGTGAAGCCGGCCTCCCTCGAGGACGCCGTCTCTCTCATGGGGGACGACGTAGGCTTTCCCGGTGGAGCGTCGCTGGAGGACGTCCAGTGTCTGCACTGGATCTCAATAAGTGGAAATCAGCTTGTCGTGGGATCGTTGGTCCCTTGGGGGAGGTTGAGGGATAGCGCTCTGGTGAAGGATGTATCGCCGAGGCTTTGGGATGCCTCTTTGTCTTTTGACGAAAATTGGGCCGTCGGAGAGTCACTTATAAAGTGTCCTCCTGACGGCCCAACGGAAATCCCGATCGCCCTAGGAGCGAGGATAGAGCTTATATCCTCGGCCTCCCACAGGGAGATAGATCTGTCTTCCCCCCCTCAGATCGCTCCAGGGGAGCTTCTTGTGTCCGTGCGTTTTCCTCTCCCCTAGGCTGCCTTCGAGTTAAGCCAAACCGCCGAGATTACCACAACCAGCCCAGCCACCTTAGGGGCCGAGACCGACTCGCCCAGTATCGCGACCGCCAGGATCGTCGAGAACACCGGAATGAGGTTTATGAAAACCATCGTCCTGGCGGCCCCTATTCTCTTTATGGAGAACATCTGCAAAAAATAGCCGAAACAAGAGGCGAATACCGCCATATAGGCCACTGACCACCAGGCCTCGGGGGATGCGGCCCTGCCCATCTCCACCACAGATCCCTCCAGAGGGCTTAAAATCCCGGTCACGAAGGCGCATATCACGAAGGTCCAGGTCACCAGTCCGACAGGTGATCTGGACAGCCCGGACCTGCGGCTCGCCACGGAGTAGACCGCCATGGATATAACCGCTCCGAACATGGTCAGGTCCCCTCGGTTAAACTCCACCGACCCTAGATGATGGACCTGACCGTCGGTCACTATCACTATTACCCCCAAAACAGCCAGGACAACCGCCCCTATCTGCTTCGCCCCTAGCTTTTCCGACCCTATCACTCCGGCCAAAAACGCCGTGACCAATGGACTGGTGGCGGCTATCATGGAGGAGTTTACCGCGGTGGTGTGCCTCAGCGCCTCAAAAAACAGCAGATGATATCCCACCATCCCGGTAAGGCCCAGAAAGACCACCATAGGCCAGTCTTTTTTTGGAAAACGCCACTCAGACTTGGACAAAAAAGCCACCGGTATCATTATCGCTGCTGCGGTGGCAAACCTCAAAAACGTCAGAGTTATGGGGGGAAACTCCCCGATGGACATCTTTCCCGCCACGAAAGCGCCTGCCCACAGCCACGTGGCGGCGATCATAGGCCACGAGGCCTGCCATCCCTTATATTCGCTCTGGACCATTACGTCTCAATCCTTTCGTTCTCCGTCTAAATCTCAATCCGTCATTAGTACACTACGGTAGCTTCGGTGTCAATCCCATCGTCACAGACGGATAGATCGATAGGCCTTTTGAGAGATTCTCGTAAGATGATATGATAGCCATAGGATTTGCTGAATAATGGGAAAAGACTCTAGGAGGTGGAGAGATGATTAAGTACGTTTATGATTTTTCCGAAGGTTCGTCCGACATGAAGTCGCTCTTGGGAGGTAAAGGGGCATATCTGGCCCAGATGGTCAGGGAAGGATTGCCGGTTCCCTCCGGTTTCACCGTCACCACCGAGGCCTGCTTGAGATACCTCAACAGCGAGGAGGGCTTTATGGATGCCCTGTGGGTAGACGTAAAGGCCGCTCTGTCCAGATTGGAGGACAGAATGGAGAAAACCTTCGGATCAGGGCCCGAGCCGCTTTTGGTATCGGTCAGGTCAGGAGCCCCTGTCTCCATGCCTGGAATGATGGACACAGTCCTCAACTTGGGGCTTAACGACGAGACCAGATCTGCCCTCGCTGCCATGGCTGGGGATGAGAGATTCGCCTGGGACAGCTAC
>JAQUTB010000211.1 GCA_028709985.1 Dethiosulfovibrio sp. | reverse complement strand
TCTCCATGTTCATATCGACTCCGGCCATCACGGTCTCCACGTCGTCGTCGTCCAGTTGGGACGCCATGGCGACCAGATCTGAATAGCCCATATCTGCAACCTGGGCAGAGACTGGCTTGGTTGAATTGGCCTGAGACGTCTCTTCCTTCTGAAAGACGGTCTCTCCGTCTTTTTTTACGGAGACTATGTTTGTGTGAGTTCCCTCTATGACGCAGGTGGCGTTGTGGCCGTTTCCTGCGACCTGGGCCATAACGTATACGCCGTGTCTGGCCATGTCCGCCTCAAGGGCGATGGATCCACGGTCGACCATCTCCTGAGCCAGCTTGATATCTCTTTCTGTGGAGTCTTTAAGTACTTCTAAACCATAATCGGATTTACCGCACACTACAGCTAATGCCGCAGCTATAACGTTGCCCCTGAGGCCCCCTGTTCCAGGTATGCCCACGGCTACGCCGTTTTTGAATATGCTATCGCTGACCGTAACGGAGACCTTTGATACATCCTCTGCCAGGGTCTCGGTGGCTCTGGCGACCGCTAAAGCCACTGCCCCTGGCTCAGTACACCCTAGGGCGGGCTTTACCTCTTGCGCTAAAAACTCTTTGATAGTGAACATGGCGTCCTCCCGACTATGGTTTGTATGGCTTATGATATGCAAGATTATATATGATTTCTTATGAAGATCAAGAGCCTCTTTTTAGGGGTGTAGTGAGTATTCAAATATGAAGCCATAAATGGATCCACTTTTTAGCTGTAGCTGATGATATAATCGCATTAGCTCGGTTTCCTTCTCCAAGGTGAAGTGATGTCCGGGCAGTTTAAGCCGATAATTTCGGCAAAACGCTAGATTGGGAGGGATTTTGACAATGAGACGTTGCAGAGCATTGGCATTGGTTTTGGCTGGGTTGCTTGTGATGACGATGGGCTCTTTTGCCTTCGCTCAGGACACCCTTACGGTGGCCATGGCCCAGGACGCCAAGACGCTGGATCCTCACGGGACCAACGACATGGCATCCAACACGGTTATGAGCCAGATCTATCAGAACCTTTTGGTGCTTACCGCCGAAGGCGAGCTTCTGCCCCAGTTGGCCGAGAGCTACGAACAGATCGACGGCAAGACCTACAAGTTCACCCTGAAAAAGGGAGTGAAGTTCCACAACGGGGACGAGCTTAAGGCCTCGGACGTGGTCTACTCCTTCAAGAGGGCCCTGTCCCCGAAGGGATCGGCGGTCAGTTCCTATTCCTCCGCCATAGACCCGGACGGATTTGAGATAGTGGACGACTACAACGTGATCATCAGGACCAAAGAGGAGAACACCCCCTTCGTGGCGTCCCTCTCACACGTTGGATTCGGATGCATAATCAGCGAGAAGGCCACCGAGGCAGCCGGCGACGACTACGGCCAGAACCCCATCGGAACTGGACCCTATAAGTTCGTCAGCTGGTCCAAGGGAGACAGGGTAGTGCTGGAGAGGTTCGAGGACTTTGCCGGTCCCAAGCCTGCGGCTAAGACCATAGTCATCAGGGCCATCACCGAGGACACCACCAGGACAATCGAGCTTGAGACGGGAGCCGTCGACATCGCTCTCGACATCACCCCCAACGACCTCAAGAGGGTTCAGGATAACGAGAACCTCAACCTTCTCAGGAAAGTCGGAAACCTCACCAGCTATATAGGCATAAACACCGCCAAGGCTCCCTTTAACGACATAAGGATCCGCCAGGCCATCAGCATGGCCATAGACGCCGAGGGCATCTGCGAGGCGGTCTTCCGCGGAGTCGGCACGACACCCAAGGGGCCCTTCTCCCCTGGCGTTATGTACTACGCCTCCGGCCTTACCGGACAGGAATACGACGTCGAAAAGGCCAAGGCTCTCCTCAAGGAGGCCGGAGCAGAGGGACTCAAGATCCAGATCTGGACCAGCGACAGGAAAGACAGAATCGACACTGCCACCTTCGCCCAGGCGATGCTCTCCGAGATAGGCATCGATGCCGAGATAAAGGTGCTCGAGTGGGGCGCGTTCCTGGAGGGCCTCAAGGCCGGCCAGCACGACCTCTTCGTCCTGGGATGGATCCCGTCGGTCCCAGATCCCGCATTCGCCCTTGACGCATGTTTCTCCACCGGATCGGTGTGGAACTTCTCCAGGGTAGAGGTGGAGGATATAGACGCCCTCCTCAAAAAGGGCAAGACCATCCCCAACGGCGAAGAGAGGGCTAAGGTCTACGCAGAGCTTCAGGAAAAGCTCAACGGCTACCTGCCCTGGATCTACATCCAGAACAACGAATTTTTGGTTGGCACGAGAAAAACGATAGCTAACTTGAAGCTGTCCTCCAACGGAGTTAACCATTTCTACAATGTTACGTTCAAGGATTAACTGTTTGATCCATTGATCCTGCTCGGACTGTAGCGAAAGAGGGCCTGCCGGTGTCGCTGTTCTCGGCAGGCCCCCTTATTTTAAGGGGTTCTTAGAGAGGGGTTTTGGGATGCTGAAGTACGTTATAAAGAGGGTAATAGCCCTCATCCCGGTGCTTTTCGGGGTCGCTTTCATAGTCTTTTCCCTGCTGTACTTCACTCCGGGGGATCCGGCAAAATTGGCCCTCGGGCAGCAGGCCACCGACGAGGCAATTCACGAGTTCAGACAGCAAAACGGCCTGGACGATCCTTTTTTGGTCCAGTTTGGAAGATACGTCTCCAACGCCGCATTTAGGGGCGACATCGGCAGGTCCTACGTGACCAAACGTCCCGTGAGCCTGGAGATAATGGACACTTTCAAGGTCACGTTGAGGTTGGCGATTTTCTCTATGGCTATATCCATAGTGCTCGGTATCCCCTTCGGGATCATATCGGCGATAAAGCAGTACTCAATCTTTGACTCGGTGACGATGATACTGGCCCTCGTGGGGATATCCATGCCGGTGTTCTGGCTGGGGCTTTTGCTCATACTGCTCTTCTCGGTTCACCTGGGATGGTTTCCGTCCTCCGGGCTCGGATCCTTCTCCGCCATGGTCCTTCCCGCCGCGTCCTTGGCGGCTCAGGGGGTCGCCATAATCACCCGCATGACCAGATCCAGCATGTTGGAGGTCATCCGACAGGACTACATCAGGACCGCCAGGGCAAAGGGGCAGAAGGAGTCGATCGTAATATGGCGACACGCCCTGCCAAACGCACTGATACCGGTGGTCACGGTTATAGGGATCCATTTCGGCTATCTCCTGGGGGGAGCGGTTCTCACCGAATCGGTGTTCTCCATACCGGGCGTTGGCCGTTTGATGGTCGAGGCCATAAAGATGAGGGACTACCCAATAGTCCAGGGCGGAGTCCTTTACATAGCCATAGCCTACAGCCTCGTCAACCTCCTGGTGGACCTCATCTACGGCTGGATAGATCCCAGGATCAAGGCTCAATACAGGTAGGGGGAGTGGAGATATGTTTTTAAGCAAGAACAGTCGAATGAGGGACGTCCTGCTCAGGTTGAGGCGAAACCGTCTTGCCATGGTGGGACTTGCCATAGTCCTCGTGCTGGTGTTCGTGGCTGTATTCGCCGATTTCATCGCGCCCTACGGCTACGCCAAGCAGAACATCAGGGCCACCCTTCAGGCCCCCTCCCTACAGCACCTGTGCGGAACGGACCAGTTCGGCCGAGACGTCTTCAGCAGGATAATTTACGGCAGCAGGATATCGTTGCAGGTCGGCTTCATTGCCGTGTCCATAGCCATGGTGATAGGCGGATTTTTGGGGGCCCTGTCGGGCTATTACGGGGGAAAGCTGGATAACCTCATAATGAGGGCAATGGACATACTCCTCTCCATCCCCCAGATCCTCCTGGCGATAGCCATAGCTGCGTCGTTGGGGCCGGGGCTGTTCAACCTGATGATAGCGGTGGGGATATCCTCTATCCCTGGGTACGCTAGGATAGTCAGGGGCTCGGTCCTCTCCATAAGAAACCAGGAGTTCGTAGAGGCTGCCAAGGCCATGGGATCTGGGGACCTCAGGATAATACTCAGGCACATACTCCCCAACTGTATGGCCCCTGTCATAGTCCAGGCAACCCTCGGGGTGGCGTTCGCCATCCTGACCGCGGCGGGACTTAGCTTTATAGGCCTCGGGATACAGCCTCCCTCGCCGGAATGGGGAGCCATGCTGTCCGGCGGACGGGTCTACATAAGGGACCAGTCCTATCTGACGTTCTTCCCCGGGCTGGCCATAATGGTGACGATACTGGCTTTGAACTTCCTCGGCGACGG
>JAQUTB010000210.1 GCA_028709985.1 Dethiosulfovibrio sp. | reverse complement strand
AGAAATCCTGGCGGTATCGATCCCTGTAACGAGCATATACGTCGATCCCGAGGAATGGGATGAGGGTAACCTTGGGCGTATATCTCCTTATCTGCCTAAGGAGAGGATAGAGGCTCTTAAAGCCCTCAAAGGAGGGCGATTTTTTTGGCTTCTGAGGCATCTGGATGGGGTTAAAGCTAAGGAAATACTGGACTTAGGTCTGGAAGGCGTTTATGGCCTGACGGAGAGCAAAAGGGTATATCCTGGAGGCTCTCTGCTTTCCCACGTTATAGGTTTTTGTGATATAGACGGCGTAGGGCTAGCTGGATTAGAGATGATGTGGAACGACGCCCTTTATGTCCCTCCAGAGAGAAGAATAACCCCTAGGACCAGGAAATCCCCTGATTCAGTCATTGATGGTGGGGTCATCCGTCTCACGATAGATAGAAGAATACAATATGTGATCGAGAAGCACCTTGCAGAGGTCGCTCACAGGGAAAAAGCTAAGTGGGCCGCCGCTATATGCGTTGAGTCGAATTCCGGAAAGGTCGCGGCTATGGCCAGCTGGCCGACCTTTGACGCCAACATCCGAAAGACCATGCTAGACAGCAATAGCATGGTCAATAACTGTGTCAGTAGGGTATATGAGCCTGGATCGACTTTTAAACCGATGGTTGTCGCTATGAGACTACAATCTGGGGCTATATCGAGAAATTCCAGGTTTATGGACCGAGGTCGTATAAAAGTGGCCGATGGATGGATATCCAACTCCCATGGTGTGGGTAAAGGCGATATAGATTTACCTCAGGTTTTGATGCATTCCTCCAACGTGGCTATGGCCACCATCGGAATGAAATGGAATCCCTACGAAGCGTATAAAGACCTTGTAGCGTGGGGATTTGGAAGCAGGACCGGCATAGAGATCAATGGTGAGGAGTCAGGTCTTTTGCTCCCTCCAGAGAGATGGTATGGAGTTATACCGGCGAATATAGCCATCGGTCAGGGTATAGCGGTTACACCGATACAGCTGATCATGGCGTTTAATACCGTTATCTCAGGTGGCGCTCTTCTGAAGCCCCATTTAGTGGAGGAGGTTACAGATCACCAGGGAAACGTGGTCTATAGGTCGGAGAGGGATGTCATAAGGGAGCTTATATCCCCATTCTACGTTGACTGGTTTCGAAAGGTCCTCAGGCAGGTGGTAACGGAAGGCACCGGGAAAAGAGCTGAAGTCCCCTCTGTAAAGGTAGGGGGAAAGACCGGCACAGCTCAGGTCGCCGTTAAAGGTAAATACGTTAAAGAACGGATGGTCGGATCGTTTATAGGCTTTTGGCCCTATGATGCCCCTAAATATTCCCTTTTGGTGGTGATAGGGGAACCTGGCGGCGGTCGCTACTACGGAGGAGAGCTTGCCGCTCCTCTCTTCAGGACCATCGTTGAGGATATAGGCCGACTTGAATCTGGAGAGTGATCGATGTTGATTCCCAAAAAGATAAGCTTTATACGTGAAGAGCTAAAAAAAAGGGGACTTCTGAAGGGCTTTGTGGACTCGGACGATAGGGAGATCTCCAAAGTTTTCTTCGATTCTCGCAGGGTAAAAAATGGTGGCCTCTTTTGTTGTATTCCCGGCAGCAACAAAGATGGGCATTCTTTCGCCTCAGATGCGGTCGAGGCCGGTGCTGTTGCGTTGATGTGTTCCAACTCCACTGAGAAGGAGTTAGGGGTCCCCGTCCTGATAGTAGACGACGTGAGGAGGTCCATGGGAGTTGTCTCGTCAATTCTAAACGGCGATCCCTCTTCCAAATTAAAAATGATCGCGGTCACTGGTACCAACGGTAAAAGTACCACTACCTACATGATAAGATCCATTATGTCCCAAAGGTTCAAAACAGGGTTGTTGGGAACTATAGAGTATCACGATGGAGATAGGTCTTTCCTAGCCGATAGGACGACCCCAGAGGGCCCTGATATCCAGGATTTTCTGGGTAGCATGGTCTCCAACGGTTGTGAAGGCTGCGTGATGGAGGCCTCATCCCATGGCCTCTCCCAGGGGAGACTTGAGGGCGTTTCTTTCGACGTCGCTGTATTTACGAATCTGACCCAAGAGCACCTCGATTATCACGGCGATATGTCCAGCTATTTTGAGGCAAAAGCCGTCCTCTTTGAGAAACACATAAAAAATAAAGGTTCTGCGGTGATTAACGTCGACGATCCTTACGGTAAAACCCTGCTGTCCAGGTTGGGAAGCGGTATTTCTTTTGGTATCGACTGTGATGACGCTTTAGTAAGTGCTAAAAATATCGTCCTAGGCGTGGATGGCGTTATCTTTGATCTTATATTGGACGGCTCGGTCCTCCCTGTGAAGTTGCCCATGGTCGGTAGGTACAACGTCCAAAACGCTCTAGGTGCCGCAGCGGCATGTATGTCTTTAGGATTCTCCCAGGAGGAGATAATCTTAGGGCTGGAAGGCATGCCGGTGGTCCCTGGAAGGATGGAGAGATTTGTCTTCCAGGGAGGGATATGCGCCGTGGTCGACTACGCTCATTCTCCCGATGCCCTTGAAAACCTTCTGAAGTCAGCGAGGGAGTTCTGTCCCGGAAGACTGATAAGCGTCTTTGGCCTAGGGGGCGAGAGATTCAGGGGAAACCGCTGGACCATGGGGGAGCTAGCAGCTCGGATGGCGGATCATATCGTTTTGACCATGGACAACCCAAGGGGAGAGGAGCCGGAGGACATAGTGAAAGATATCCTCCTTGGTGTGGAAAAAGTACCGGATGCGAGCTTCCAGGTCGTCATAGATAGGGAGAAGGCGATAAGGACCGCTTTGGATATGGGGCAGCCAGGCGATGTCGTTGTTATCTCCGGCAAGGGACCTGAGAGCTATATCCTCATAAAGGGCGAGAAAATTCCATATTCCGATTCTCAGGCAGTTAGGACATGGGCGGCCGATAACAAGAGGTCCTGGAGATGATCAATAGGATCAAGGGCTCCGATATAGCGTCTTGGTCCGGCGGTGTCCTTTTAGGCGATGACTGGACTTTCGATGGACTGTTCCAGGTCGATAGCAGAAAAGTCTCACGCGGGGTCGTCTTTGTCGCCCTTCGCGGCGCCTCATCGGACGGTCACGACCACGTTTTTGAGGCTGTGGAGAGAGGAGCCTCCGGGGTATTGGTTAGGTCCGATTGGGCAAAAGGGAGGAACCTGGACCGTCGGCATAGTTTCGTGGTCCTGGATGACGTCCAGGTCGGGCTTATCTCTATGGCAAAAAAGCGCCTTTCCAATGTCGAATGGGCTTTGGGCATAACCGGCAGCGTCGGAAAGACCACTGTGAGAGAGATGATCTACAGGGCTTTCGATCCTGACGAGATTCGGGTGCACAGGGCCAGAAACAGCCACAACACCCTCATAGGATGTGCCCTTACTTTGGCGGAGATGCCTTTGGACTCCACAGGGGTTATCCTTGAGATGGGGACCAATCACCCTGGTGAGATAGCTCAGATGGTGGAGGCTTTCCCCATAGATGTGGCTCTGATAACGAAGGTATCACCAGCCCATTTAGAGGGGCTTGGCGATATAGATGGGGTTATCAGAGCTAAAACGGAGATACTGGGATCCGTTTCCTTGAAGAAGGCTATCGTAGGAGGAGAGGACCCCTCCCTTGTTGAGCGAGTTTGTTCCATTGCGAGCTACAATGAATGGCCTGTTATCTCCGTGGGAGCGGGGTCCTCAGACTACGATATCCTGGACAGGGGATTCTCCTGGGTGGACGCCCCCAAGGTCTACGCAGATCTGGCTTTCTCCGGAGGCGAGGTTCGGCTAGAGGCGAGGCTATTGGGAGAGCATAACGCTTTTTTGATGTCTTTGGCCTTTGCCGTGTGTGTTGAGTTAGGTGGGGCCCCTCAGAAAATAGCAAAGAGGATCGCTTCGTTCTCCGCCTTCAAGGGCAGGGGTGAGCTAAGCGAGATGGATGGCTTCACAGTGATAGATGAATCATATAATGCCAACCCAGACTCTATGATGGCGGCTTTGTCGGCTGTCGGCTGTGCTCCGGTTCCCAAAGAACGGGTATTTTTGGTCCTGGGGGAGATGAAGGAGCTTGGAGATAGCTCGGAAAGATATCACCGTGTCATCTTAGAAAAGGCCAAAGACGTCGGTAGGGTTTTTCCCTACGGAGAAAGCTGGAAAAGCGTTGCGGATGGACCTATGATCTGGGCCAATCTTAGAGATCTAGCCATACGCCCTAACGCTGACGTTTCTCCCGGAGACGTTGTCTCGGTTAAGGGCTCTAGGTCTACCGGACTGGAAAAAATCT
>JAQUTB010000209.1 GCA_028709985.1 Dethiosulfovibrio sp. | reverse complement strand
TGAAGGTCCTCGCGGTGGAGAAATTTAAAGTCGGTGGCGAGTGCTTAAACTGCGGTTGTATCCCCAGCAAGGCGCTTCTCAAAGCCTCTCAGAGCTATCATGAGAGCTCTCGGTTGGACAAGTATGGTATAGAGCAGAGCTGTTCTCTCCTGTCCATGGACCCGATGAAAGTCGTGAGGGATAAGATCGCCAGGATAAACGGCAAAAAATTGATGAAGGTTTTCGAGGACGTCACTCTCGTCTCGGGAGAGGCCTGTTTCCGCGATTCTAACACCATCGCAGTGGGAGGCCAGCTTTACAGGGGCAAGAGGATATTTATAGCCACCGGGACAGAGCCCTTTGTCCCTCCCATCCCGGGCCTTAGGGGGCTGGATTTTCTGACCAACGCCAATATGTTCCAGCTCGAGAGAATACCTTCGTCTTTGACGATCATCGGAGGAGGAGCTATCGGAACCGAGATGGCCCAGGCCTTTTCGAGGTTAGGATCTAAGGTCAACGTTGTCCATATGGATCCCTATCTGATACCGGTGGGGGACGAGGACGCTGGAAGGTTCTTAGAGGGGGCTCTTTCCGGAGAGGGCGTCACAGTGAGAAACGGCGTCAAAATAGAGAAGGTCGAGAAAACCGAGGACGGATTTAGGGTCTTCGCTGGAGGAGAGGTTTTCGACTCAGAACAACTTTTAGTGGCAGCCGGTAGAACCCCTTCCTTGGAACCACTTCACCTCGAGAGGGCGGGAATCGAGTTCGACAAAAAAGGTATAACCGTAGATCGCTACATGAGGACCAACGTGAAAAACGTCTATGCTGTCGGCGACTGTAACGGTAAGGCCCTTCTGTCTCATGCCGCGATGCATCAGGGGATGTTGGCTTTCATGCGCTCTCTGTCGCCGTTCTCTTTGCCCTGCATGAACAGGGAAAAATACCTCGTTCCCTGGGCCGTATTCACCGATCCAGAGGTGGCTCACGTAGGCTTGACCGAAAAGGAGGCTAATAGCAAAGGTCTTCGTTTTGAGGTGGTTAAAAAAGACTATGGCTCATATGGTAGAACCGTAGCTGACGGCCATCCCGATGGGTTTATAAAGGTCCTCGTCGGACGGATGGGTCGAATCCTGGGGGTCACCATCGTCGGAGAGGGAGCCAGCGACCTCATTCAGGAATGGGTAGCTGCGATGCAGCACCGCAGGGGGATGATAAGCGTTATGCTGACCCAACATCCATTCCCGTCCATATCGACCATAAATAAAATGGTCGTGGAGGATTGGATGATGAGGAAGATGAGGTCTCCTTTTGTCAAAAAGATAGCCAGATTCCTGATTCGATAGATATATACATTTTGGTCCTTGCTTGAAAGGTTATTTCGTGCTACAATCGCCGCCAGTTAAATAAGCTTTTTATCCAGAGTCAGGGGAGAGAGTTAGCTCGTTGATCCTGCGCCAACCTGCCCGAAGGGGCAAGGTGGTCCTGCTAACGTCGATGAGAAGAGACGTCGTTTAGGCCTTCCCATCGATGTGGGAAGGCCTTTTTCGTGAGGTGATCTTATTGATAGAGTTAAAAAATGTCGTCAAAAGCTTTGCCTCTCCTGACGGGATGGAGGTGCATGCCCTGAGGGGGATAGATCTTTCCGTCGAGACAGGGGATATATTTGGAATAATAGGCCTGTCCGGCGCTGGCAAGTCAACCCTTCTTAGGGTGATGAATCGTCTGGAATCCCCCTCCTCAGGGGAGGTCTGGATAGGTGGCCGGAACATGGCCATATTGTCCGGCGACGAGCTCAGGACGGCTAGACAGGATATGGGGATGATCTTTCAGCATTTTAACCTGCTTAGCTCCAGATCCGTATCTGGGAATATAGCCTACCCTCTGGAGGTCCAGCGATTATCGACCGGTGAGATAAAAGATAGGGTGTCCGAGATGCTAAGGCTTGTCGAGCTTGAGGATAAGGCCGATGCCTGGCCATCTCAGCTCAGCGGTGGACAGAAGCAGAGGGTCGCCATCGCCAGGGCTCTTGCCGGGCGGCCAAAGGTTCTTCTGTGCGATGAGGCAACCAGTGCCCTCGATCCAAGAACGACCAGATCCATACTCCATCTGCTGGAGAGGATCAACAGCTCCACCGGAGTGACTATAGTGCTAATAACCCACGAGATGGACGTTGTCAGGGAAATCTGCCGTAATATGGTCATACTCGAGGATGGTGTCGTCGTCGAGAGTGGTCCGGTCAAGGATGTATTTTTAAACCCTAAATCCAGGACTGCCAAGGAATTTTTGGACGATCTTCCTCGGACCCCCTCTCAGGATGAGGAACTTCCCAAGATTGTGGGATCTCCGCTGGTAATCCTTCGTTTTGACGGGGATGCCGCTGATATGCCTATAGTTTCCCAGGCTATAAAGACCACCGGTGTGGACGTAAACATACTGTCTGGTGAGATCGACAGCCTTAGAAGCTCCCGGGTGGGCAATCTGACGGTTCAGCTTTCCGGTAATCGCGAGGAGATAGAAGGGGCTATGGAATACTTCTCTCGCAACGGGGTATCTCTGGAGGTTATCTGGAATGGATAGATTTGTGAGGATAATGGAGTTATTGATGGCTCCTACATGGGAGACCCTGTATATGGTCGTAATGTCCTCCGTTATCGCTACGTTGTTGGGTTTTCCTATCGGGATAGCCCTTGTGCTTACCGAAAAGGGCGGTCTGGCCGAATCCCCTTGGACCCATCGGATTTTGGACGGAGTGGTGAACGTCTGTAGGTCGTTCCCATTTATAATTCTGATGATAGTGCTGTTCCCCTTGTCCAGGATAATAGTCGGAACCACTATAGGCACTACCGCGACGATAGTCCCCCTGTCTATAGGGGCGGCCCCATTTGTCGGAAGGGTCGTGGAGGGAGCTTTAAAGGCCGTACCGATGGGGGTGGTGGAAGCAGCGATTGTCATGGGTTCCAGGACCAGGGATATAGTTATGAGAGTTCTGATACCGGAGGCTCTACCTGCCTTGGTGTTAGGGGAGACTCTGACGGTTATAAACGTGGTAGGCTACTCCGCCATGGCTGGAGCCATAGGAGGCGGTGGACTTGGCGATCTGGCTATCAGATACGGTTTTCACCGATTTCAGACCGATGTCCTTATCGCAGCGGTTGTGGTGATAATAGTTTTAGTTCAAGGTATACAGGTTTTGGGCAACGGCCTAGCCTCTTACCTTGACAGAAATAGATAAAAGGAGGTCTTTTGTATGTCGTTTTTCAAAAAAATTATGGTTTTGGTTGTTTGTCTTGCTATGTTGCCCTCTTCCGTCGGGATCGCACAGGATATGTTGACCGTTGGAGCGTCCCCTGTGCCTCATGCCAGGCTTTTGGAGGCAGTAAAGGATGATCTGGGATCTCATGGTATCGAGCTCAAGATCGTGGAGTTCACCGACTACGTCAAGCCCAACCTGGCACTGAACGACGGGGAGCTGGACGCCAACTTTTTTCAGCATCTCCCCTACCTTCACTCTTTCGCCAAGGATCACGGTTTGGACCTAGTATCGGCTGGCAGCGTTCACGTAGAGCCACTAGGATTGTATTCTAAAAAACACAGCTCCGTAGAGGAGTTCCCCGAGGGAGGGCTTATAGCTATCCCCAGCGACAGCGTAAACGGAGGCAGAGCCCTTCTCCTGCTCCAATCGGAGGGTATTATAAAGTTGGATCCAGCGTCCGGCCTTGAGGCTACCGAGCTGGATGTGGTTGAAAATCCCAAAAAACTTAAGTTCAAGTCCATAGAGTCCGCCCAGCTTCCAAGAGTGCTCCAGGACGTGGATGGGGCAGTGATAAACGGCAATTACGCCATTGAGGCAGGATTGAACCCATCCAGGGATGGTCTCATAATAGAGGGTGCTGACTCCCCCTATGCCAACATCGTAGCGGTCAGAGCCTCGGACAGAGAGAACCCCGCGATCGTAGCCCTCATGAAAGCGCTCCAGAGCGACGAGGTTAAGGAGATACTGTCGAAGGAGTTTGAGGGAGCGGTTGTCCCCGCCTTTGGGCCTGGCGAATAGATCCTATCTCGTGTTATAATCCCAACTATAAGCTAGGCTTTTATAAGAGGATCCCGATGTATGGGATCCCTTTTTGGTTTTTTGGATTGAGCAATCAAACTGTATTGAGAGGGGATCTTGATGAGCGATCCTGCTAATGAGTTTCGAAAGGTACCGTTAGAGACATTGACATCGCTGGTCCAGTCAGTTCAAAGGGTCTTCTACAGGTTTAACGACTCGGTTGGGGGTAAGGTCTATT
>JAQUTB010000208.1 GCA_028709985.1 Dethiosulfovibrio sp. | reverse complement strand
CCATGCCTGGGAGGGACTCGATTATGCCGTTTCTGGCTCCAACCATGTTGCCCACCAGGCTCATGGCCGCGACTATTATAAGTACCGCTACGACTTCGGTGAACTTCATGCTATTTGCCTCCCTTTTTGACAGGAGCTTCGGGCTCTACTCCGTACTTGAAGCGGTAGGTCTTTCTGTAAAGCCACTCGGACATGGGTAAAGCCAGCCACAGGGACATATAGAGACCGTCCAGACCAGACAGCATGTTGCTGGCCGCCCCAAGCGCTTGAAGCTCACCAGCTATGTCCGGGAACATGGCCGAGAGGGACCCCACCGAGGCGGTCATCATGCTGGCGCTTCCTACTCCAGAGGCCATCGCCAACGCCTTGGGGCTAAAGGGGAGATACGCCGCTGCGGTGGTGGCCATAAGTCCGTAGAAGATGGTCCCGAAGACCGTGCCGCAGATGTAAACCCCCATGACTCCCTGTCCCTCCGGTCCGTCGAATCCGTAGACGTCACCGATTAGGGCCACGTTGGGCTCTCTGGCTACAGAGTGGGCCGCCCCGATGGACTCCCTCTTAAGGCCTATCATGACCGCCAGAGGGATTCCCAGAAGGACCGTTCCGAGGTTGCCGAACTCCTGTAGAATCAGGGCCGGTCCTGATTTGATTATCGCTGGAAGGTTCGGTCCCACCAGAGTTCCATATCTGGCCATAAGCAGCATAAGGGTCACTCCTACCAGGCTTCCTGCGTCCACCATGTCCTTTTGGTTTACAGCTTTGATGAATTTTGGCCCCATAAGAGCCCCTGCGGCAAGGGCGTACAGCATCGGCAGAAGCACCAGGGTTCCAGGTCCTATTTTAAACGAATGAATTCCTATAAATTCGGCCCCGATGACCAATGCCAAAACTATCGCGTGGATTTTTACGTTCTTGATCCCGTCTATCATCTTCGTCCCTCCTCGTTCTTCGCTCCCACCCTATCTTTAGGAGAAGTAATCCCCTAAAGTCCTAAGATACCTTTCTTTTGTCATTAAAGGTTTGAATCCGCTCAATAAATCCCTCCCCTCCGAGGCCCCGTCGGCCAGAAGATCCACCACAGTCATCGCCATTATCTTTGCCGGGATTATCACCGCCGCTTGGTAGTCCACCACGGTGAAGTCCTTTGAGTGAAGCGCCCCTGTGACCCCTCCCGTATAGGGATGTATCGCAGGCATTATGTGGCATACGTCTCCCATGTCGGTGGAGGCGTTGAAGTGGCCGGTCCTCACGATCCTGGACTTATCCAGCAGGATGGAGGCGTTTTTCGCGAAGATGTCGTTGAACCTGGGGTTACAGGCCAGGGGAAGGTAGCCAGGTATGGTGTGGATCTCTGTTGACGCACCGACGCAGTCCCCTCCAGCTTTCATCGCTCGGTCGAACTTGCCGTGGGTATCGTCGATGCTTGTCAGGGTCTTGCCCCTGACGTAGGCCTCCAGCCTGACGTCGGCAGGGACGCTGTTGACCGTATCCCCACCTTTAGTGATGATGAAGTGTACTCTGACGTGATCGTCGTCTAAGAAGGTCTCCCTCAGGGCATGTACCCCGTTGATGCCCAGCACCGCCGCGTTTAGGGCGTTTATTCCCTCGTGCGGTGCCGCCGCAGCGTGAGTCGCCTTTCCCGTGTAGCGGATAGTCTTGGCCACAAAGCCGTTGCCGGTCTCGCCTATCCCCACCGATGGCTCGGGCATATCGGTCCCGGCGTGGACCATCATAGCCATATCTATGTCGTCGAAAGCCCCTATCCTTATTAGTTCCTGTTTGCCACCGAGAAAGTTTATCTTTCCATCCGACCTCATTGTGGATCTCTCACCTATCTCGATGAACTCCTCCGCTGGCACGGCGAAAAAGGTTACGTTGCCCCCTAGGTGATCGCCTATATTGGCCTCTGTAAATCCAGCAGCCACAGCCATTAGAGTGCCGATCTGAAGGTGATGTCCGCAGGTGTGGCTTGCTCCGGTCGTGGGGTCCGCCTTGGGGCTGTCGGAGCAGATTATGCCGTCCAGTTCCCCCAGTATGGCTACGTTGGGGCCCTCTGAGCTATCCTTCAGCTTTGCCTTGATCCCGGTTACAGCTAAGCCCCTCTCTTGCCTGAGTCCTACGGTGTTCAGGAAGTTTGATACCTTCTCCGAAGTCCTGTGTTCCTTGAAACCCAGCTCCGGCTCTCTCTCTATTTCCATGGCCAGGTTTATAGCCCTTTCGGCCCAGCTATCTATGGCGTCACAGAGGGCTTTTTTTACGCTGTCCCTGTCCATATGATCCCCTCCTATTGGATATCTTTCTGTATCCCTTTACATGGTCTGTACTATATCACAGTGTTATCTCCTCTGTTTAGCCCTGAGATGAAAAATATTGGTGACTTTTGTTCTTCTTTGAGTGTGAATGGGGTCACAGGACGTCTCCCTACGAGGCGGTTCGTAGGGAAAAGGTAGGTCGAAAATACGCCTGAGTGAGACAGAGCGTAGGCGGGACGGCCTCTCCGAGGGACTCAAAGGTGAGTTTTTATAGATGCCCTTTTGTCTTGTTTTGTTTGATTTTGTAGCCTTGGGTTTGGTGTTTTTGATAGCCCTAGCGTAAAAAAGCCAATGCTTAGGTCCTATATAGCTTGATAGTTTTTGCTATAATGACAGTCAGGTTCGTTTGATTCTTTTCGGATGCTCTATGGGTATCTATGATCTTGAAAGGTGGGTATATTATGTTCGGAAAAGCTGCAGCCATGTTAAAGCAGGTCGATCCAGAGATCTCGTCGATCCTCCTGGAGGAGGCCTATCGCCAGGAGAAGCAGATAGAGCTCATTGCCTCGGAGAACTTCGTCTCTCCTGCGGTGTTAGCCGCGGCAGGTTCGGTCCTTACCAACAAATATGCCGAAGGCTATCCCCATAAACGTTACTACGGTGGTTGCGAGGTAGTCGACAAGGCCGAGGACCTGGCTATAGAGAGGGCCAAACAGCTTTTTGGCTGCGATCACGTAAACGTCCAGCCCCATGCCGGAAGTCAGGCGAATATGGGGGTATATTTTTCCGTGCTTGAGCCAGGCGACACTATTCTGGCCATGAACCTGAGCCATGGGGGACATCTTACCCACGGATCTCCCGTCAACTTCTCGGGAAAACTGTACAACGTGGTTCCCTATGGGGTCTCCAAGGAGACCGAGACCATCGACTTTGACGAGGTTCGTCGTCTGGCCAAGGAACACAAGCCGAAGATGATAGTCTGCGGCGCCAGCGCCTACCCCAGAGAGATAGACGCGGAGATATTCCGTCAGATAGCCGATGAGGTCGGTGCTTATCTGATGTTCGACATAGCCCATATCGCCGGCCTTGTCGCCACAGGGTATCATAAAAACCCTGTTCCCTTCTGCGATTTCATCACCACGACCACCCACAAAACCCTTAGAGGACCGAGAGGCGGCATGATAATGTGTACCGCTGAGCACGCCAAGAAGGTCGACTCGGCGATCTTCCCAGGCATGCAGGGGGGCCCACTCATGCTTATTATTGCAGCCAAGGCCGTCGCCTTTGGAGAGGCCCTTCGCCCTGATTTCAAGGACTACCAGAAAAAGGTCGTCGAGAACGCATCCACCCTCGCGGAAGAGCTCCTGAAGAGGGATTTCCACATGGTATCCGGTGGGACAGACAACCACCTAATCCTGTTGAACCTGACCAACAAAGGCGTCACAGGCAAGGCCGCCCAGATAGCCCTTGACGAGGCTGGCATCACTGTAAACAAAAACACCGTTCCCTTCGAGACCCTCAGCCCCTTCGTCACCAGCGGTATAAGGGTAGGAACTCCGGCAGTTACCACCAGGGGATTCGGCAAGGATGAGATGGCTAAGATAGCCGACTGGATAGACAGGGTTGTTTCCAACGTCGAGGACCAGGCTGTTCTAAAGCAGGTCCGCTCCGAGGTGCTTGAGGCCTGCGCCTCCAAGCCCCTCTATCCTTGGCTTGACTAAGGGACAAAAAATAGCGTATTCTCTTTGAACATCGTGAAGAAGGAACCGGGAGCTGTCCTGGTTCCTTCTTCCAGTTTATCAGTTCGTCTACGGGATTGGCCGTGGACAAGAAAGGGTGATTTTTTTGATAAGAACCGTCCTTTTCGACTTCGATATGACGCTTGTCGACAGCAGCCAGGGTATTACCGACTGCATGAACTCGGTCGCCGCTAAGATGGGGTTACCGTCCGTCTCAAGGGATCAGGTGATGGAGATAATAGGTATCCCGCTGGAGAAGGGACTCCACTCTCTGTGGGGGGATTACGACGAGGCCTGGTTGGCGGAGTATC
>JAQUTB010000207.1 GCA_028709985.1 Dethiosulfovibrio sp. | reverse complement strand
TGGAAAACCATATTTCTCCAGGTTCGGCGCAGGCGACTACCCCGACGGGAAGCGCAGGACCGAGGGATATTTTGGGATGAGGAGAAAACCCCTCTGTCTGCTCTATCTCGAGGTCCGCCCTTCTGGCAGACCTGGAAAATATCTGAGGAAGATCCACATGGCGAATAAAACAAAAGGGGCCTCTTTTGGAGAAAAGTATCCTTACCCTAGCCATTTGACCCATCTCCTCGAGACCAGCTGCAACCTTGGGACTGCCAGCCACAGCCGGAACAGACTCCTCCCCTACAGTCGGGGGTTAAAATCGCCATGCGAGCTTTCTCCCTCTCTCTCCATAGAAACTCCCTGGTAACCCCACAGTCGATGTGATCCCAGGGGAATCCCTCGTCCATAGGCCTTTCCCTGTTGGCATACCATGACGGGTCTATACCGACATCGGAGAAGGCTTCAAGCCAGATGGATAGGTTAAAGGTCTCGGACCATCCGTCAAACCGAGCGCCTCTCTCCCAGGCTCTCTCTATGGCTTTTCCCAGCCGACGGTCTCCTCTAGCCATAACTCCCTCTATAAAAGACTGGGCTGGCTCATGATATTTTAAAGAGATTTTTTTGTTTTTGACCCTACCCTTGAGCCATCTTCCCTTCTCACGGAAGCTCTCCATGAGGTCCTGGGGCTCCCACTGGAACGGCGTATGAGGCTTTGGGACGAACCCAGCGACCGATACGGTGATGTCAGCCCTCCTGTTCAGTGACCTCCCTATGGATACGGCTCTCTCCGATATCTCCAAAATTCCACTTAGGTCCTCCTCCGTCTCGGTAGGAAGCCCCATCATGAAATAAAGTTTTATTCTGTTCCATCCATGTTCAAAGGCCGACTTCAGACTTTCGTCAATATCGTGGTCTGAGACCCCTTTGTTGACCACGTCCCTGATCCTCTGACTTCCGCCTTCAGGGGCAAGGGTAAGGCCGCTCTTTTTCATCACATCAAGTCCGGCCGCCAACGATAAGGAGAAATTGTCCATTCGGAGGCTGGGAAGGCTCAGTTTCATTCCCCTCTCCTCCATTATGGGTTTTAAAGCCATTATGGTGCTCTCTATGTTCGGATAGTCACAACTGGCCAAAGAGACGAGACTAACCTCGTCCCATCCGGTGGATGATGCCAATTTAGAGACTGTCTCCACCACTTTCTCCTGGGACCGCTCCCTAACGGGCCTGTATATCATACCTGCCTGACAAAAGCGACATCCCCTCGAACATCCCCTGAAAAGCTCCACAGCGATACGATCGTGAAGGATACTGGAGGACGGGATTATGGCTGATTCGGGGCAGATAGAGTCCATCTCGGGGGAGATCACCCGCCTAAAAGGATCATTCACTCCGGAAAATACAGCACCTCTACCTGAGAAACTCCAACTCAAAAGGGATGGTGCGTAGACCCCAGGCAAACTAGATGCCAGCTTGAGCCTTTCATCTCTGTCCATCCCCTTGGTCTCGGAAAGCAGCTTCAGAAGCTGAGGAAGCATAGCCTCTCCATCCCCAAGACAGAAGAGATCGATAAAATCCGATATGGGCTCAGGTGAAAGGGATCCAGGGCCACCGGCTACGACTATAGGGTGATCTTTCCCCCTATCCTGCCCCTTTAACGGTATGCCTCCTAGATTCAACATGGTGAGGATATTGGTGAAGGACAACTCGTACTGAAGGGTAAATCCGACCACGTCGAAATCGGAGAGGGCGCGAGAGCTCTCCAACGACCCGAGAGCTATATTTCTCTCCCTTAATTCTTTCTCCATGTCGATCCAGGGACAGTAGGATCTTTCCACGTCGATACCTTCGATGCCCTTTATCATTCCGTACAGGAGCTGAAAACCCAGATAGCTCATCCCAACCTCGTAGACGTCGGGGAAACAAAGGCACATCCTTAGGGAAGCGTCGTCCTTTGGAGACGTGTTTCCCCACTCGCCTCCGGCGTATCTTGATGGCCGACTGACCGAGGCCATAGCATCCCACTTAGGATCGTTCCATTCTTTAAATAGCATAAGGTTAACTCCCATCATTTACATTTTTCGTATTCTACTCTCTCTTCTTCATCGGAAAGCCCCACGCTTATTATCAAACCTACAGCCACGAAAACCGATACCAGAGCGCTGCCTCCGTAGCTCATAAAGGGAAGAGGAGCACCTGTTACCGGAAGAATACCTATGCTCATCCCGACGGATTCCACGATCTGAAACCAAAGCCATCCAGACAGAGAACCTACCATTATCTTGCCCTGGCGGTCCTTACTCTTTACCGCGATAGAGATCATCCGCCACAGCACAAAGGTAAAGAGCCCCAATACGACGAGAGCTCCTACAAATCCCCACTCTTCAGAGAACACGCTGAATATAAAATCGGTATGGGGCTCAGGCAAAAATTTAAGTTTGCTCTGTGTCCCATTTAAAAAACCCTTACCCCACAGTGAACCTGATCCAACCGCTATCCGCGACTGTATGACGTTATATCCAGCTCCCAGAGGGTCCATTTCAGGGTTGATGAACACCATTATCCTCTGTTTTTGATAGGCTTTTAGGCCATGTCAAGCGAAGGGCAGGAGCGATAATCCAAGGCCTATCAATCCTGCGAGGTGTCTTTTTCTGGCTCCCCCAACCACTAAAGAGGCAAATATCATGGTGAGATACACCAAGGACGTGCCCAAATCGGGCTGAATCAGTATGAGAACCGCAGAAGCCCCTCCTAGAGCCCATATCTTGGCAAACTCGGTGAATTTAGACATGTCCCTGTAGGCCATAAATTTAGCCATGGCTATGGCTAGGACGATCTTACCGAACTCCGAAGGCTGAATTCTCACCGGCCCTACAGAAAGCCACCTGAGGGCTCCCTTCGCCGTATCGCCCTGAACCATCACGAACAACAGGCAAAATAGCAGTATACCGTAGTAGACATATCCCCATCTCAAGATCGATTTATACCCTATCTTGACGGTAATAGCTGAGAGAAAAACGGAAAGCCCGCCCCAGATCAGCTGGCGACGGGCGAGGGCGAGACCGCTCACGTTCACTCCAGATGCGGCACTGTATATAGAGGTGATGCCTATCATCGTCAGGGCCAAAACCGCAAAGATCAGAGCAAGGTCTATGGATCGAAGTACACTCAGAGGCGAAACCCTGCCATCAGACATCGCCTTCGCCTCTTTGGCCCCTCCTGATGCTGGTGACAGGGATGTTCGCTACTAGGGCCACCTTTTTGCCCTCTCTGTCAAAATCCATCTCGATGTTATCCGTGTCGACGTCCATATAGGACGATATAACCGATATGAGATCCCGTCTCAACCTCTCCATAACCTCAGGGGAAATATCAGACCGATCATGAATTAACACCAGCTGAAGTCTCTCTTTCGCTACGGACTGAGAGGGCTTCCTGCCGAATATGCTGTCCAAGAAAGTCATGCCAGTACCGCTACTTTCTCAGGAACAGCTTCCTGAAACCCTCGAGGATTCCTCCCTTGGGAAGATGGTCCACGTCCATGAAGGGGATGTCCTCGCCTACTATCCTACCGGCTATGTTGGCAAATGCCTTGGCCGCAGGGGACTCATCCCCTAACGTCAGAGGCTCTCCTCTGTTGGATGATGTGACCACTGATTCGTCCTCGGGCACGACGCCGGCAAGATCAACCGCCAGGATGTCCAAGACGTCGTTAACGGAAAGCATGTCTCCCTTTTGGACCATCTGAGGCCTTATCCTGTTGACTATCAGCTTTATCGGCATTTTCCCGAGCGATTCCAGCATTCCGATAATGCGATCGGCGTCCCTCACCGCGGAGACATCTGGAGTGGTGACAACGAGGGCCTCCCTAGCCCCTGCTGCCGCGTTTTGGAAACCACCCTCTATACCGGCAGGACTATCCAAGACCACGAAGTCAAAGTCTTTTTTTAACTCATCACACAATTGTTTCATCTGCTCTGGTAGGACCGAGTCTTTTGTCCTGGTCTGGGCAGCAGGAAGCATGTAAAGCCCCTCGACCCTTTTATCTTTAACCATAGCCTGCCTGAGAGAACAGGTCCCCTCCACCACGTCGACTAAGTTGTAAAGTATTCTGTTCTCCAATCCCAATATCACGTCCAAATTTCTTAAGCCTATGTCGGCATCGACGGCAACGACCTTGTATCCCCTCTTGGCCAGTGCCATAGATACGTTAGCGGTGGTGGTAGTCTTTCCCACTCCACCCTTGCCGGAGGTAACAACTATAACCCTTGCATCCACAAGCCACATCCCCTATCAAGTTTAAAATACACAGTTATTTTCTCTCCGTT
>JAQUTB010000206.1 GCA_028709985.1 Dethiosulfovibrio sp. | reverse complement strand
GGAATGGGCCGTGATAACGCGGCATCCGGAGGTGGGATACAGGATAGCCAGGGCAACCTCCTCGGAGACCTCTTCGGTAGCGGACGAAATCCTGTCTCACCACGAGAAATGGGACGGAGGAGGTTACCCCAATGGATTGAAGGGAGAGAAAATACCTTTTCTGTCCAGGATACTGTCCATATTGGACGCTTTCGACGTTATGACACATGACCGACCCTACCGCAAGGCCCGGACCGTTCAGGAGGCCCTGGAAGAGATAAGGAGTTGCTCCGGATCCCAGTTTGACCCCTCCCTGGTGGAGCTGTTTCTCTCCATGAACAGGCTTGGCGATTAGATGAGTTATTGACAGCGGCGTCTTTCGGTGGTATCTTGCGCTCCGTTTCTAGAATATGCGCGTGGCTTTTCGTCAATGTGTGTTTTCAAGAGACTTGATACTGCACCTTGCCGCGACCCCGATAGGGGCCCTCCGGTTCGGAAATCACTAGGAGGCGAAGGTAAATGCCGGAGAGGCACACAAAAAGGATCGAAAGAGGTCCTAGGCCCTATCTAAAGGCCGAGTTGAGCACGCAGGAGATGAGACTAAAACAGATGGGGGCAAAGATCGAGGTCATAAACTCGTTCCTTTGCTACATCCGCTTTGAGGTCGAGGGTCTCAAGGTGAAGTACGTATACAACCTAAACAGAAAGGGGCAGTTCTTTCTGGAACGGGTTACCCCCTATCCTCAGCCTGCTGGCACCTTCGACACGGAGCGTGACGTCGTAGAGTCCATCAGAAACGATATAGCCCAGATCCGCCAGCTGGCCCGTTCGAGCCACTTCAAGGAACTCATCGACATGAACTCAGACCTGAGGTTCCTCTCTAAGAGGCTTGACTCTATCTGTCTCTATTACGACATCAAGCCAGAGGACATCGCCAAGCTCAAAAAATCCCTGGCCGATCTTCACGGGACCTTCGATTCAATCAGGGACCACAGCCAGAGGGTCTATTTCGAGACAGAGCCTTTCTGTATGTCGGGCAAGAAAACCGAACCGGTGGAGGACTGAGCATGTCGCTTCAGATTCACGTTATAGCCGCTACGGCCATATTCGTCGTTACATACGGGATGATCGTGGCGGAAAAGCTCAACCGAATCTCCGTCTCCCTCGCCGGGGCTTGTCTCATGTTGATCATCGGTGTCCTGTCCCAGGACGAGGCTATAGCCTCGGTCGACTTCAACACCCTGACTCTGCTGGTGGGGATGATGCTCATAGTCACCATAACCAAGAAAACCGGCGTGTTCCAGTACGTCGCCATAAAGGCCGCCCAGTTGGCCAAGGGAGATCCCTGGCGGATCATGGTGCTGTTTGTAGTTCTGACCGCGGTATCCTCGGCCCTGCTGGACAACGTCACCACGGTGCTCCTGGTGGCCCCCGTCACCATGGTCATATGCGATGTCCTCGGGCTTAATCCTGTCTACTTTTTGATGCCGGAGATACTGGCCTCCAACATAGGAGGAACCTCGACCCTCATAGGCGATCCCCCGAACATCATGATAGGTGGCGCCACTGGTTTCGGCTTTCTCGATTTTATAGAGCATCTTGCACCACCGTCGCTGGTGATATTGGCGACGGTGCTTTTGATCTGTCGTTTCGTGTACGGTCGGCATCTTCACGTAAAGGAGGAGGCCAAGCAGGAGATTATGGCGATGGATCCAAACTTAGAGCTGTCGGACCATAGGCTGCTCTTCAAGTGCCTGTTGGTGTTAGGGCTGGTTATGATGGGATTCGTGTTCCACCAGTTCTTGGGGTATGAATCCGCCACAGTGGCTCTCGCAGGGGCTGCCCTGTTGATGGTCATAGCCGACGTCAACCCAGAGGACGTTCTTATCGAGGTCGAGTGGGGAACGATATTCTTCTTCATAGGGCTGTTTATATTGGTCGGAGGCCTTGAGCACGTGGGGGTAATAGAGACTTTGGCAAAGAAGATGGTGGATCTGACGTCAGGGAATCTGCTTCTGACCACCCTTATAGTGCTGTGGGTATCGGCCATCGCCTCGGCGTTTATAGACAACATCCCCTTCGTAGCCACTATGATACCGCTCATAAAGAGCATAGGGGTTCTGTCCGCCATGGATATAACTCCCCTTTGGTGGGCACTGGCTTTGGGCGCCTGTCTCGGGGGAAACGGAAGCTTGGTCGGAGCCAGCGCCAACGTGATAGTGGCAGGAATGGTTTCCAGGACCGATCACCCCATCACCTTCGGGAGCTTCTTGCGAATTGGTTTTCCCGTGATGCTCCTGTCCATGGTTATAGCTACACTGTATCTCTGGGTCCTCTATTTTTAGCTCCGCCCTATGACGATATCGCTTGACAGGCCGTACTCCTGGGCGTATTATGATATTGAAAATCATTATCAAGGAGGGATCGTCATGGCTGGCAGGGATAAAACTGGACCTTTGGGCACTGGGCCTGGAACCGGTCGAGGTTTAGGTGGCTGCGTTACCGGGACGTTTGTTCGGGGAAGAGGTAGAGGCAGAGGC
Organism: Dethiosulfovibrio sp.; assembly: GCA_028709985.1. Classification (GTDB taxonomy): domain Bacteria; phylum Synergistota; class Synergistia; order Synergistales; family Dethiosulfovibrionaceae; genus Dethiosulfovibrio. The sequence continues at coordinate 1,789 of JAQUTB010000206.1, read as the reverse complement.
TGTGGTCTCGGATTTGATAATTCGCTGTTGAACAGGATCGCGCTTCTCGAGGAGAAGATCGATGCACTGTTAGGGGCCAAAAAGGAAGACTGACGTAACCGTCCGAGGGAGGATGACCGATTATCGGCCGTCCTCCCTTGGCTTTTGTCGAGCTTAGGTGATATCATCGAAAGGATGGATAAAATACCGTGGGGGTGTTGTGACTATGAATATAGTAGGGTTTGACACGGAGGAGTATCTCAGGCAACAGACCGATGCGATCCTTCGAAGGATGGAACAGTTCGACAACAAACTGTATATCGAGTTTGGAGGAAAGTTAATTTTCGACTATCATGCTGCCAGAGTTCTCCCTGGGTTTGACCCTAACGTAAAGATGAGGCTTCTTGAGAGGTTCAGGGATCAGGTTGAGGTCATTATCTGTATTTACGCCGGTGATATAGAGAGAAAGAAGATCAGGGCCGATTTCGGAATAACCTACGACATGGACGTCCTCAAGCTCATTGACGACCTATCCGACAGGGGCATAACCATAGGGGCGGTGGTTATCACCAGGTTCAACGACCAGCCTGCGGCGGTGATGTTCAAAAACAGGCTGGAGATGAGGGGAGTCCCGGTGTACACCCATCGTTCCACCAAGGGCTATCCAGCCGACGTCGACACCATAGTCAGCCAAGAGGGATACGGTGCGAATCCCCACATAAAGACGGAGCGTCCCATAGTTATCGTCACCGCCCCCGGTCCGGGAAGCGGAAAACTGGCCACCTGCCTATCTCAGCTGTACCACGAACATCAGAGGGGAGTTCGGGCCGGCTACGCCAAGTTCGAGACGTTCCCTGTGTGGAATATGCCCCTGAAGCACCCGGTTAACGTGGCTTACGAGGCGGCAACCGCCGATATAGGCGACGTCAACCTCATAGATCATTTCCACCTTGAGGCCTACGACGAGAGGACCGTCAACTATAACAGGGATCTCGAGGCCTTCCCTCTGCTTAGGAGAATACTGGAGAAGATAACCGGCGAGAGCGCCCTTTACAGGTCTCCCACGGACATGGGGGTCAACAGGATATTCTTTGGCATAGTCGACGACCAGGCGATAAAGGAGGCCTCCCGCCAGGAGGTCATAAGGAGGTTCTTCCGTTATTCCTGCGATTATCAGTTGGGATCGGTGGAGAGGGAGGCGGTTCAGAGGGTAGCTCTCCTCATGGAGGAGCTCGAGATAAAGCCAGAGGATCGTTCTGTGGTGGTTCCCGCCAGGGAGGCTGCCCAGGAAGGACAGGCTAAGGGGAAGGGCGCCGACGGGATATACTCGGGCTCCGCTTTGGAGTTATTGGATGGTAGGATCGTCACGGGAAAGAACTCCAACCTCTTTCACGCCGCCTCCAGCCTCATCCTTAACGCGGTGAAGGTCCTGGCTGGCATACCCGATGGCATAGATCTTCTGTCGGTCAACGTCATAGAGTCGCTGGCTTACCTCAAAAAGGACGTCCTAGGGGACAAGATGCTGGGGCTGGACCTGGAGGAGACCATGACGGCGCTGAGCATATGCGCAACCACAAATCCTGTGGCGGCGGAGGCGGTGGAGAAGCTGAGGGAGCTGAGGGGATGCGAGGTCCATATGTCCCACATCCCCTCTCCAGGGGACGAAAACGCCTTCCGTAAGCTCGGCGTAAACCTCACCTGCGATCCCTGCTTCGCCTCCAGGTGTCTTTTCGAGAGATAGCTCTAAAATTTAATGACCGTAGCGCCCCAGGAGTAGCCGACGCCGAACCCGCAGATCAGGACCTTATCC
>JAQUTB010000002.1 GCA_028709985.1 Dethiosulfovibrio sp. | reverse complement strand
ATGCTGGTGCTGCCGTAGACCGACTCGGAGAGACTGAGACTCCTGTCTCTGGGGTCGTAGTGGTCGGTGAGGCTGCCCGGTATGGGCCTGACCGGCACATCGGAAAGACCAAAGCGACTCAACAGTGCAGCTGCGACGTCCGAACCGGTCACACCTTTGCGAGAACCAACCTGGCTATACTGGGCAAAGGTGGACTTGACCCTGGCCTGAGCCCAAAACGCGAGGATCAGAGCTGGTATCAGAAACATCATCGTCGGATCGAAGAAGAAGGGAAACATCCCACTATCACCTCCATAATCGCTCTATGGTGCCGTATGATACCCTAAAAAACTCCAGCTTACACCGGTATATTTACACATTCCCGAGGGAAGGTCAAATTGCTGTGGCGATGTGAGCTATTTTCTGCCGTAAAACTTCGCGATGGAGGACACAACCCACTCCTGCTCGTCGGACGTCAACTCGGGGAATATGGGAAGAGCTATGGACTCGTGGCTCAACCTCTCCGAAACGGGGCAGTCTCCCTCTCCGTAACCGAGGAAGCTGAAACACTTCTGGAGGTGAAGCGACACGGGATAATAGACCCTCGAGGTTATTCCCTCCTTGCCAAGGAACTCGACCAAACCATCCCTGTCTCCTGAGACCCTGGGAACGTACTGATGGTAGATGTGGTAATTCCCCTGATCCTCCGAAGGGGGCACTACCACGTCGAGAAGGTCGTGTTCGGCGAAGAGGGCCCTGTATCTGTCCGCCACGGCCCTGCGTTCCTCGTTCCACTTATCCAGATGGCGAAGTTTGACCCTGAGTATGGCGGCCTGAATCGCGTCCAGACGGCTGTTGAGACCGACCTCGTCATGATAGTAAGTGGTCCCTGCCCCGTGTACCCTGAGCTTTGCGACCCTGTCGGCTATGGATTGATCCCTGGAGACGACCATCCCTCCGTCGCCGCAACAGCCGAGGTTCTTGGTCGGGAAGAAGGAGAAACAACCTAACACGCCGTAAGCTCCGGAGCGAACCGGGACGCCGTCAATCTCTCTCCAAGATCCGAAGGACTGGGCACAGTCCTCCACCACCGCTATTCCCCTGGCCTCAAGCTCCGGCTGGATCTTCTCAAGATGCACCATCTGACCGAAAAGATGCACAGGGATAAACGCCTTGGTTCTCTCCGTGACCTTGGACAGGACCGATTCGGCCGTAACGTTGTAGCTGTACTGGTCGATATCGGCGAAGACCGGCGTAGCTCCAAGCCTGGTTATACAGCTCACCGTAGCAAAAAACGAGTAGGGAGTCGTTATGACCTCGTCTCCGGGCTTGACGTCCAACGCCATCAGAGCGAGAAGCAGCGCGTCGCTTCCTGAGGCACATCCTATTGCCCTTGGAACCTCAAGATAACGCTCGACATCCGACTCAAAGGCTGAGACAGTAGGTCCCATTATAAAATACTGGCTCTCCAGCACGTCCTTTACAGCTCCATCTATCTCGTCTTTTATCCTAGCGTATCCTCTTTTAAGATCTAGTGTGGGAAGTTGTCTCTCGGTCATGTAAAATCCTCCAATGTTCAGACTTTTTGTAAGGGGGTTCTCCTACGCTATTTTTATCCCCATGAATCGTCCCATTTTCTCATAGACCGAGCCTTTTAGGTATCAGAGCACCTCTAAAAACTCTAATCCTCGGAGAGACCGTTCCGCCTACGCCCTGTTTCGCCCAATCGTATACTCGACCTGCCTGTTCCGTACGAACCGCCTCGGAAGTGAGTTTTTAGAGGTTCCCATCAGTGATCCGAGAGTTTGAGACAGGAGACGGACCTTCTGAGGTGAGATTTCATCAGGTCCACCGCCAAGGATGGATCCCTTCTTTCCAGAGCTCCAAGTATGGCTTTATGCTCTCCCACAGTGGGATTTTCCTCCTGTTCGTAGAAGGGGTCGAAAAACACGACGTAGGCGTTGGTCCTGGCCAGGATGTTCTCTATGTAGTCGGCCAAAATCCGGTTGCAGCTGGCCTCCGCTACAGTCCTGTGGAAACCCTCATAGGCCTCCAGGTAAAACTCCAGGTTTTTCTCCTCCACCGCCCTAACCTCGTCCAGGATCAATTCCTCCATTCGACGAAGGTGTTTATCCTGAACCTTCTCAGCGGCCAGAGAGACCGACAGACACTCGAGCATCTCCCTGACGATAAAGCTGTCCTCCATCTCTTTAGCTGAAGGTGATGCCAGCCGCGCACCGCTGTTTGGTATTATTATCACCAGCCCCTCGCTGGAAAGCCTTCTCAGGGCCTCCCTGACGGGGGTTCTGCTGACTCCCATCTGAACCGCCACATTCACCTCCGGGAGCCTCTGACCTGGCTTAAGCTGCTTGGTTATGATCTTATGCCTTAGCTCCTGATACGCGTAGTCCGCGGAGGTGGTGTATATCTTGGAATCTCTCACGATTTATCTCCCCCCATAGAAAGACAGATTGTACAATTGTCTTAATAGTATCATGGATGGAAGAGATATACAATGCACGAGCGCTTACCCTGTCATGAAACTATGAGGGACAGACCAATGGAGTCAATCATAGCAAGGTCCCCTTCAACTGTGCTGCCGGATGTTGTCAGATAGTCTCCGGTTAGAAGCCCTCCGATCCCTCCATTTAGCCCCCTTATCACGTTCTCGCCAAGGAGAGATCTTCCCCCTGCATATCGGATGGTGGCCCACGGCATGACTATCTGGGCGATAGCCCCCCATCTCAGTATCACATCTGGGTCAAGCGGAGAAACCGCCTCCATAGGGGTTCCTTTAATCGGGATAAGGCAGTTTATCGGGACTGAGTCCACCTGGAGCTCCATAAGGGACGCTACCATCTCCGCCCTATGGAGTTCGTCCTCCCCCATTCCCCACAGCCCCCCGGAACAGAGCTCCAAACCGACTCCCCTGGCGACCTTTAGGGTCTCTATCTTCTCCTCCAGGCTATGGGTGGTGCAGACTCTGTGAAAAAAGCCCCTCCCTGTCTCCAGGTTACAGTGATATCTGGACACTCCGGAGGAGAACAGCCGACTCAGTTGGGCCTCTGAGAGCAATCCATGGGATCCACAGAGCCCTATGCCAGTCTTAGCCAAAGCCTCGTAAATGCCACAGAACAGGTCGAGCTCCTTATCGGACAGAGCTCTTCCGGCGGTAACCAGGGAAAGCCTGGATATCCCCGATTCCAGACAGCGGTAGGCGACCTCTAGGGCTCTGCCCTTGGAGACGACCTCCCCCTTGGAGGAACTACCCCAAAAGCTCGACTGAGCGCAAAAGGCGCAGTCCTCGGAGCAGGCACCGGATTTAGCGTTCACTATGGAGCAAAGCTCCACAGCTGAGTTCCTCTTGCGCCTTATCCCGTCGGCCCTGGTCAACAGCTCATCCAGATCGACCTCAAGGAGCCCCATTATCTCCTGAACGTGATCGATCATCTGTCAACAAGCCCTGTAAGTGCCATCAATCGCGTCTTTCCCCTCATCGTCAACCACTTCCTTATCTAAGATGACATAACCTCGGTAGGTTAACACGACGCCGTGGCATGCGTCAACCATTAATAAATAAAGGTTGACGCATGCCACGGGTCAGCGTGTGGTATCATCTGGGCCTACGAGCTCCTCTAGCACATCTTAGACATTAATGACGGGAGGTATTTTGATGAGGATAATAGTCATGTGTCTGTCCATAGCCACGCTGGTCCTTTACGGCTACGCATTAGCCGGTATGGGAGGCTATCTCATGGGACGGGGACGGCTGGACTACATAGTGCTGGGACTGTTAGGAGGATCTATCACGGCGGGGCTAGCGCTCTGGCTTTGGAAAAAGAATATCCACCTTTACTTTCTACCGGACGACGACGAAAGATAGCCACCCCATGCGACGCTGAGGGCCCTTACCGCTGAGGATATGGAGCTCAGACTCACGTCCGAGACGGAAAGCCTCACCGCCTCCAGAGGCCTTTTTTCCAGGGAAAACACCACTCCTGGAGATACCGATACGCCGGAAAGCCTGGCCAAGCGGGAGGCCTCCTGACCGTCAAGACCGGGGGTCGACAGCCACAGGTATATTCCGCCCTGAGGCATATTATGTACCCAGGGCAGGGGTATCTGCCCCAGTTCGCAGGAGAGCTTTTTCATCCTGAAGGATATCTCCATCCTTACCCTGTCAAGAGCCATCTCAAGGCCTCCTGAGGAGATGAACCTATCCAGTACGCACTGCACCAACGATGAGGCAGGCCCACCTCTGAGGCTCAAAGCGGACAGGAAAAGATCCATGGCCCCGTCTGGGATCATCGAATACCCCAGTCTCATCCCCGGAAACAGGGCCTGGCTGAAGGATCCAAGGTATATCAACCGGTCACCGTCGTCCATGGCCCTCATGGCAGGAACGCTGTCCTGGCCGTAACGAAGCTCCCCGTAAGCATCGTCCTCAACTATCCACAGACCTCTCACGTGGGACATGTCCAGTATAGCCTGCCTGTTTTCCAGGCTTATGGTAGCTCCTGTAGGGTTGGCGAAGCTTGGGACCAAATACACAGCTGTCTTCCAGCAGGCGACATCCATCAGGGACATGAGCTCCTCATGGTCGCTGAAAGGGACCACCGTAAGTCCCTCCGCCTGAGCCAGCCTCCAGGAGTCTGGGTAGTTGAGCCTGTCCATAAGTATGGACGATATACCTATGCTCCTCAGAAAAGCGAAAGAGACCACCAGGCCATGCCTGGCCCCCGATGTCACCACCACGTCTCGCCACTCCCCTGGGATGCCTCTCGAGGCGCTGTGAAACACCAGGCTATGCCTGAGATCGTCCAGACCTGCTAGAGAGACGTCCCTGAGCACGTCCACCCCCCTTGTCGCCAGGGCGTCCTTCGCCAAGCGAGCTAGCTCCAGGGCCGGGACCAGGGACTTGGACGGACATTCCCCGTCCATGGACCAATGACACCCACTCATCTTCATGCCCTGGTCCTCGGGACTAAGGCTACCTGCGACGAAAGCCCCACTCCTGCCCCTTTGGACCACCAAGGACCTCTCCTCGAGATGCCGATATGCCTCCATTACGGTCATGCGACTCACACCAAGGCTTTGAGCAAAAGAGCGACTTCCGGGAAGCCTCTCCCCTGGGGTCAGGGCTCCGCCTCTTATCATCCTCTCAAGGTGAGCCGAAAGCTGTTGATACAGAGGAGAGGGAGAACCTCTCCTAAGGGGAATCTCTATCATGGATAAAAACCTCCAGGGACAAAAACTTATTCTCTTGCCTTTAGTCGGACAAACACCTAGAATAGATCGTCATTTCTAAACATCTGGAGGAGTTATCTATGGCGATTCTATCACCGCTTAAGGCGGACTGTATTATCTTCGACGTGGACGGAGTACTGATGGAAACGAGCCAATCGTTCCCCGAGGTAATAAGGAGCTCCGTCCCCAGGGTGTGGGAACACCTGCTTGGGAGAAAGAGCGATTCCTCGCCCTTCACGATAAGACATTTCGAGACGTCCAAGATGTTCCCCTTCCTGAACGACGACTACGACATATGCTGGGGTATCCTATCCGTCGCGGCATCGAAAGGCAAGGACGGACTGGACGAAAGTTTCCCGACCCCATGGGAATGGGAGGAAACCCTCCGCAGGGTAGACCTATCGGAGGGGTCTTTTGTCGAGTGGATGAAGGAGTCATTTGGAGACCTGCTTCCCTATGAACAGACCAGAAAGATCTGCGAGGAGCTCTACTTCGGAGAAGAAAAGACCAAGGAAATCCTGAAGAGGAAACCACTCTTCGAAGGAGACCCCGGTTTTTGGCGACAGGAAAAACCCCTGTTCAAGAGGCACTGGAAAAAGATACCTCTCCCTGTCGGGATATACACAGGGAGGTCCAGAAAGGAGCTGTACCTGGCGCTGGAGGCTCTAGGATGGGAGGACCTGCCCTCGGAGAGAACCGTATGCTCCGACGATGGAATCAAAAAGCCCTCCCCCGAGGGACTGAACGTCATATGTCACAGGTTAGGCACCTCCTGGCCTCTTTTCTTCGGTGACACAGCCAGCGACAGGGCAGCACTGAAGGCCCTCGGCAGAGGGGATTTCGTCGCCATTGGGGCGATACTTAAGGACTCGGAGTTTCGCTTTTCGAAGGTGGAGGACGCTATAAGGGCGCTAGGGCTTTATCTCTCCGCGTAGCCCATCCCGAAGGACCCTCCGCAACACCTTTCCGAGGCTGTTTTTGGGCAGTTCCTCGACGAACTCGACCCTCCTTGGAACTTTGTAATGAGCTAGATTTTGCTTACAATGACCTACGACGTCGCCGGAGGAGACCCCTTCTTCGGCGATAACGTAGGCACAAGGGACCTGACCTGTCATGGAGTTTTCCGCCCCTACGACCGCGGCCTCCCTTATGCCGTTCAAAGACATTATTACGTTCTCTACCTCCTGAGGGTAGACGTTGAAGCCACCCACGATAATAACGTCCGAAGCCCGATCCATTATCCTGACGTAGCCATCGTCGTCCACCGATACCACGTCACCGGTGTCAAACCAACCGTCGCTATCGAACTTCTCCGCGGAGCTCTCCCTGTCGCCAAAGTACTCTCTCACAACAGATGGACCCTTGACCCAGAGTATTCCCTCCGAGTTTTTTTCAAGCCGTTCCCCATCCTGATCCCTCAGCTCCCACTCGATTTGGGACAACATCGGTCCTACAGTCCCCAGCTTCCTCGACCTGTAGTCGGGGTTGACGGCCAGCACAGGGGAACATTCGGTGAGACCGTATCCCTCCAGAACCGGGACCCCAAAGACATCCTGGACCCTTCGATCGAGGTCGGGAGGGAAACGATCGCCTCCGCTGATTATCACCCTCACGGAGGAAAATCTTCTGTTCGACTTCGAGGCAGCTCCAACCATAAAGCGAAGCATCGTCGGGACCCCCACCAAGACTGAGGCCTTTGTCTCATCGATACAGTCCAACACCCTATCCGGTGGCATAAAAGACGGCATAATCGCCTGGGACATGCCGGAGAGAAGGGGCAGTATACCGCTGACGATAAACCCCAGTGTGTGGAAGTTGGGGAGGACGTTTAGGAATACGTCGTCCTCCCTTATCTCGCTCACTAGGTCCAGGGACTGTTGAACGTCGCTGAAGACGTTGTCGTGTGTGAGAGGGACCGCCTTAGGCCTGCCGGTTGTGCCAGATGTGGCGAAAAGAAGTGCGATGTCCTCTCCAGAGGGGCTACAAACCCTGCCCCTGTAGTTTTCCATCGGGCCATCCATAGAGGTCGATGACCATGGAAGTCCCGACGAATCAAGCAAGGGCGAGAGTTTTTCGACCAATGGACCACCCAGGACAACAGAGGCGGGATCACCAAACCGCAAGGCTGCCACCAGAGCATCCGGTCCTGAGGCCGGATTTAAGGGAGCTACAGATCCTCCCAACCTCCAGCAGGCCAGGGAAAGGGCCAATAAAGACGGGCAGTTAGGCATCAGGACCGCAAGCCTCTGACCAGGAGAAAAGCCTCCCTCTTTCAAAGACGACTCCATCCGGCCCGCGAGCTCAAAAAGCTCTCCTGCCCTCCACCATCTGCCGCTCCACCAGAGAATGTCCTCGTCGTCGCCCCATTTTCCCCCTATTATCCTATCGATCCTGACCACAGGCCATTCCTCCTCCCTCTATTTTGCCTCAAGCCTTATCCATCGTTTTATAAGATCTGGACAGCTCCACATCTCTATCCTAGCCTGGCAGGCTAGGACCTTTCTCACCTTCCATAACCCCTCGCCGAGCTCTTTCCTAGTGTCAGCCTCACGAAGCATCCAGGAACATAGGCCTTTCCCTGGGATGCCGACGGAGGATTCCATAAAGTCGGGAAGGTAGCCCCTGAGCTTTTCTCCTGCCTCGTAGGGAAGGGTATCCCTAGCCCCTGGGAGGGGCTCCATGTCCACCGCTACGCCATAACCTCGAAAATGAGGCCCTACAACGACCCCTTCGTCGAAAGCTCCAAACCCCGGGAGCCTGTCTATCTCGTCTTTGGAAAGGGAGAACCACCGTCCCCATACGGACGAAAAACCACCGTTGACCAACGTCGGTCTTCCCCTTAGGGCCAGATTGCTCACCTGTTGAAACAAGGTCCTATTAACCGATAGTTTTTTAAGGGCGAGATGGCCCAGGCCGTGAGGGAAATAGGCCAACTTAGCCTCGGGAGGCAGCGCTCCTCCTGCAAGGGGGACGGGAATGATACGACACCCTATAGCCTTGAGAAGGGCAAGATCGTTATCGATCCCGATGGAAAGGGTATCATCGGTCACCACCGCGACCGACGGGGATCCCGTCAGAGGCTCTATGGTCCTGTTTGGGATATCCAGAGAACTTTTGCACTCCCCGAAAGCCATCAAGGCGGACCAGTCTATCTGACCGGTCATAGACTTAAGCTGAGCCCCCACCGAAGCCACAGGCTGGGCGATCCTGGGATCTGAGCAAAGATCCACCAAGGAGACCATGCGTCTCTCCATGTAGCGAGGGATGTAACCCATGGCCATGGACGGGATAGACCGTCCAAGCTCCATCTCCAGAAGTTGGTACTCTCTGGGGTTCAAGACAGAGGAAAAGATAGCCCCATAGAGATCCAGATTTTCCTTGGAGAATCTCTCCCAAACGCCGGCCATTACCCTGGCGGTGATGCTCGCCAATGGGTTAGCGTGGACCACGGACACCACGCCGCAGTCCAGTATGCGAGCGAGGTCCACCGTCCCTTGGTCCATAACCATTCGGTCTTCTGTCACGGTTACCCCTAGAGGGGATAGTATCAGGTTGAGACAGTCGCCTTTTGCGACCGACCCGAAGAAGAACCGAACCTCCGATTCGCTCTTAAACTGGAGGGGGTCGATGGAGAAGACCTCTTGTCCCAGACCGGCCGAAAGCATCCTCAAATAGCGATCGTCAATTCCCCCGACGAAAAGCCGAAGGGGTATCCCCATAGATTTGATAGTGGCCGCCAGCACGATACCGGAAGGAATTACGTCCTCCCTTCTCTCGTCAGCGATCATAAGCCTAGGAAAATCCAAGCAAAGCCCTCCTATGCGACAAAATGAAATCTCAAACTTAGTGTATCATATACCTGCCCCATTTCGGGAACGCTCAATATCGACGAGGAGGTTTTGCTCATGGCTACGCCGTGGATCAGCGTCAAAGACATGATAGACCACGTAGGGGAAGAGGTGGTCGTCAAGGGATGGATGTACAACAAAAGAAGCTCAGGGAAGATCCATTTTCTCCAGATCAGGGATGGATCTGGGTTCGTCCAGGCCGTGATGGTGAAGAACGAGGTATCGGAGGAGGCTTTCGAGGAGGCGAAAAAACTCTGGATAGAGGCGTCCCTAGAGGTCACCGGCACCGTTAGGTCCGACGACAGGTCCGCATCCGGGGTTGAGCTGTCAGTATCGTCCATAAAGGTGATCCACAACCCTACGGACGAGTACCCCATCGGTAAAAAAGATCACGGGGTTGACTTCCTCCTGGACAATCGACACCTCTGGCTCAGGTCACAGAGGCAGAGGGCCATCATGACCGTCAGAGAGAGGATAATATGGTCGTGGAGGACATTCCTGCACGATAGAGATTTTATGCTGGCTGATAGCCCTATCATAACGGGAGCCATAGGTGAGGGGGCATCAGGACTTTTCGAGCTGGACTACTTCGACCAGAAGGCCTATCTAGCCCAGACCGGCCAGCTCTACGCGGAGGCCGCCGCCGCGGCTTACGGTAAGGTCTACTGCTTTGGACCGACCTTCAGGGCTGAAAAATCGAAGACCAGAAGACATCTCACCGAGTTCTGGATGCTGGAGCCGGAGGTGGCATTCTACGACCACAAGGACAACATGGCCCTTCAGGAGGACCTTGTGAGGCATACGGTGGAACAGGTCCTTGAGCATTGCCCCAAAGAGCTGGCCCTCCTGGAGAGGGATCTGGAGCCGCTTAAAGCGGTGACCGCAGGACCTTTCTATCACATCAGCTACAGGGACGCGGTCGTAAAGCTCAACGAACTGGGCAGCTCGATCTCCTTCGGTGACGACCTAGGGGCGGAGGACGAGACCATCCTGACCCAACAGTACGACAGGCCAATATTCGTCGAATGCTACCCCAAGGGAGCCAAGGCTTTCTACATGAAGGAAAACCCCGACGATCTGGAGACAGTGCTCTGCGCCGACCTCCTAGCTCCAGAGGGATATGGCGAGATAATCGGGGGATCCCAGAGGGAGGACGATCTGGACAAGCTCGTCACCAGGATGAACTCGGACGGGCTGGACATGGACTCGTACCAGTGGTATCTCGACCTTCGACGCTACGGGACCTTCGTCCACAGCGGCTTCGGGATTGGGCTGGAGAGGACCGTGGCCTGGATCTGCGGGCTTCACCACATCAGGGAGGTCATTCCCTGGCCAAGAACCATCTACAGGCTCAACCCATAACAGGAGACAAAAAAAGGGAGAGCTTAAGCTCTCCCTTTTTCCTGGTCTCTACATCCATCACATACGGACAAAAGCAACAGCCTATAGTCTGCGTCCTTACAGTCCTCCGGCAGTGCAGACCTGTTGATCGGATCATCAGAGGGCCAGACGTCCCTTACAGAGCCACAGATCGGACAAATGCAGTGAAGATGCCTCTCGGGGTTGCCCTCGTAGCGACTGGGTCCGTCCGAGATAGGGATCTTCCATATCATCCCGGCATCGCAAAGCTGATCCAGATTCCTGTAAACCGTCCCCAGGCTAACGTTGGGCAATTCCTCTCGGACCCTGGCAAAAACGTCCTCTGCCGTAGGATGCTGCCCCTTTTGGGATACCGCTGCAAGAACCGCGTCCCTCTGTCTTGAACGTCGCTGTATGGTCACGCTATGAACCCCCGATCGTCAAACTAGCCCCTATTCCGGCAGTCCGTAATAGCACCTCTTAGGGGAGATAACCTTCCCCTCGGCCTTAAGGCCCTTCAACACCTTTGCGACCTTGTCTTTGTCCAGGCCGGTGGACTGGGATATCTCCCCGGGCCTCATCGGGCCGGAGGAAAGCGCCTCTATGATCTTGTTCTGATCGTCCATGATACAGCCTCCTCTAGATTTTTCCTACCAGGTCTTTCCCTGGGACCATCCCATCGTCTCCTGGCTCCCAGCTGGCAGGACAGACCTGACCGTGGGACGCGGAGAACTTGGCCGCCTGAAGCTTTCGAAGTACCTCCCTTGCGCTTCGACCTATGTCAAGGTCGTGTACCTCCATCGCCTTCAACACCCCATCTGGATCTATTATAAACGTTCCCCTGAGAGCAATACCGGACTCCTCAAGATAAACGCCAAAATCCCTGCTTATCTTGCCACTGGGATCGGCCAACATGGGAAACCTGATCTTCGCTATGGTCGGCGAGGCCTCGTGCCACGCCATGTGGACGAACTCAGTGTCGGTGCTTACGCTGAGGACCTCCGCTCCCTCGTCCACAAACCTATCGTAGTAATCGGCCATCTCACCTAGCTCAGTGGGACAGACGAAGGTGAAATCAGCAGGATAGAAGAATATAATGCGCCACTTTCCGCTTGACTCAGAAAAATCTATTTTTTTCAGGTCCCCCTGATGAAATGCCATCGTGGAAAAATCCTTAACGGTGTCGTTGATTCGATACATGATATCCCCTCCAAAATAATATTAGTAGCTGTTACTATTATTTTATATGTAAAAGGGATATCCGTCAAGGCACAAAAAATGCGGGGCCATAGGCCCCGCTGATGGTGTTTCGCTGTATCGTTACCGCTGTGATGAAGGCGAATACTAGAGGAAAACCCCTCTCATCTTGACGGCATCCGCGACCCTCTGGATAGCTGCCATGAAGGCGGCCCGACGCATCTTGACGTTATTCTTCTGGGAGTAGTCCCAAACGGTCTTGAAGTTGTCCTTCATGATGCGAAGAAGCCTCTCGTTGTACTCCTCCTGGGACCAGAAGAAACCACCGAGATCCTGGCACCACTCGAAGTAGGATCCGATAACGCCGCCGGAGTTGGCGAGGAAATCGGGTACGACGAGAATGCCCTTGGCGTCGAGAACGGCGTCTCCCTCGGGAGTGACGGGGCCGTTAGCTCCCTCGACGATGTACTTGGCCTTGACGCCGTCGGCGTTTTTGCCGTTGATGGCTCCCTCAAGGGCGCAGGGAAGGAGGACATCGCAGTCGACGAGGACCAGATCTCCCAGGGCCTTCTTCTCGAGTCCAGCCTGATCGAAGCCCTCAAGGAACTTCTTGGGATGGTTGTTGATGTGCTCGAAGGCCTTCTTTATGTCCAGGCCGTCCTTGCAGTAGTAGGTTCCGGTGATATCGCTGATGGCTACGACCTTAGCTCCGGCGTCGACCATGGTAAGAGCAGCGTAGGTTCCGACGTTGCCGAATCCCTGGATTGCGACGGTGGCTCCCTTTACGGGAACGCTAAGGGCGTTAAGGAGCTCTATAGCACAGGTGGCTACGCCGAGTCCGGTAGCGGCGGTACGGCCCTTGGAGCCCCAGAGGGGAATGGGCTTGCCAGTGAATATCGCTGGCTCAAGCCTGCCGCGCATCCTGCTGATGGTGTCCATGAACCAGACCATCTCAGGGCCACCGGTGTTCACGTCAGGAGCGGGGATATCGGTCCATGCTCCGACGACCGGCTCAATGCGAGCGGCAAAGGTACGACAGACCCTCTCCTTCTCCTTCACGGACATCTCGAGAGGGTTGCAGCAAACGCCACCTTTACCTCCGCCGTAGGGTATACCGGCAAGGGAGCACTTCCAGGTCATCATAAAGGCCAGAGCCTCGCACTCGTCAAGGCAGACCTCGGGGTGGAATCTAACTCCGCCCTTGGCCGGCCCTACAGCTGTAGAGTGAGCAACCCTGAATCCGTCGAACACCTTTATGGTACCGTCGTCCATCTCAACGGGGATGGAGACACAGGTCTTTCTCTCGGAACGGCTGAGGATCTCTACGAGACCGTCATCAAGGCCCATCTCCTCCGCTGCCGCGTAGAAGTTCTTCAGAGCCGTATCCAGTAACACGTTATCGGAAGTACGCTTCACCACTGCCATAAAACTACACCTCCTGCAAAATGTGCGACACTCATTACGTCGCATAATGACCGCATTCCCCTATGATATTAGCACCATTTCCCCTTCAATACCAACACCAATAAAGTCTATCTATTGAGAATTGCTTTTATCCACATATACCCTTGGGACCCTTTTGCTGAACATGATAGGTATCTCATAGTTTATGGTGTTTTGTCTAGCCCCAGCTAGGTCCTCAGGGGTGATAACCTGATTTCCCTGTCGTCCGACTATCACGACCTCGTCCCCAACCGAGACGTCCAGCCCTGTGACGTCTATCATGGTCTGGTCCATGCAGATATTGCCGACCTGAGGGACTTTTTTACCCTTCACTATGACGTTCATCCTCATGGAGAAGGCCCGCGAAAGCCCATCAGCGTAGCCTATGGGCAAGACGGCTATCGTCTCATCCCCTCTGGTCATGTACTTAAGGCCGTAGCCCACTCCACTCCCAAGGGGTAATTTTCTAAGTGCGGCGATGCTTGTCTTCACCTCGAAGGTCGGTCTGAGCTCTATAGGCCTGATACAGTCCGAGGAAGGCCACATGCCGTAGAGGATGACGCCTGGCCTACAGCAATCCAGGTGTTTCTCCGGGGAGTTCAGGGTTCCAGCGCTGTTGCACACGTGCCTGAGAGGGATCCTTATCCCCCTTTCCTCGAAGATAGAAAGAGCCCTGAGGTAACGCCCATACTGGGTCTCGGTGTAATCCAACCGGCCCTCATCCGCCGTCGCGAAGTGGGTGAAAAGACCCTCTACTTGAAGACCTGGCAAAGAGGTTATCGTCTCCAAGACCGACGGTATCTGCTCCGGCAGAAAGCCGATCCTTCCCATGCCGGTATCCACCTTCACGTGAACTATGGCTCTGATCCCCTCTTTAACCGCGGCCTGGCTGAGGGCCTTAGCCATCTCGAGATCGGAGAGGGAGACGCCTATCCCCTGTCTGACTATCTCTCCTGCCGCGCCGTAGGAGGTGGGTCCCATTATGAGGACCGAATCGCCTATTCCAGAGTCCCTCAGAAAAAAAGCCTCGTCGGAGGTGGCGACGGCAAACCTCTGACATCCCTCCTTCGCCAGCCTTCTGGCTACCTCCAAAACGCCATGACCGTAAGCGTCGGCCTTTATGACCGACATAACCTGGACGGAGGCCCCTACGTGGTCCTTTATGGATCTGTAGTTAAAAGCGACGTTATCCAGGTTGACCTCCATCCTGCTCGGCCTGTATCCCACCGAAAACCGCCTCCTTGAATTCGCGCAAAAAACCGAGGCAAGAGACTAAGTCCCTCGCCTCCGGTCTTTAACCATATACTACGCCCTACTTCAGGACGCCCTTGCTCCGTTTATCGTCGAAGTCCTTGACGAGCTTTTTAACCTCGCTGGAGAGCCACAGGAGGGCCACAAGGTTGGGTATAGCCATGAGGCCGTTCATGGTGTCGGACATATCCCAGATGTTAGCGAGGAACTTTCCGCCGCCACCGGAGGCGCCAACCAGCAGAACGATTATCCAGAGAGCCTTGAAGCCCAGTATGACCGGCTTGCTGTGGCCGAGAAGATAGGTGACGCTGGTCTCGCCGTACCAGTACCAGCCCAGTATGGTGGAGAAGGAGAAGAGAGCTAGGCCGGTGGAGAGGATCATGACGCCGGTCTGTCCCAACACCTCCTGGAACGCAGTGAGGCTCAGCTGTGCCCCTGTAAGCTCAGGATGCGCCACCAAGGAGCTGGTGGTGAGTATGGCCAGGGCGGTGAGAGTGCATATGACGATGGTGTCGGTGAAGACCTCAAAAAGTCCATAGACTCCCTGACGGACAGGGTGATCCACGTTGGCAGCGGCGTGTACCATGGGAGCCGAGCCAAGACCTGCCTCGTTGGAGAAGACTCCACGGGCGAGACCCTTGGTGAGGGCCATCTTTATGGACCATCCGGCTATGGCTCCGGGCATCGCCATAGGATCGGAGAAGGCGTACTTCAGGGCCCTGGCGAAGGCATCAGGCACGTTTGCACCGTTGACTCCGACCGTTATGAGGGCTCCAACTATGTAGAATATGGCCATAAAGGGCACGAGGTAGGTCGTGACCTTGGCTATGCCGTTGATCCCGCCCATGATGACGGCGGCGGTTAGTATGGCCAGGACGATGCCTGTTGCCAGGTGAGGCACTCCGAACCCGAGGGCAAGTCCCTCGGCTGTGGAGTTAGCCTGGATGGCGTTTCCTATTCCGAATGAGGCGAAGGAGGCGAAGAAGGCGAACAGCCAAGCAAGCCATTTCTGGCCTGTTCCCTTCTCGAGGACGTACATCGTGCCGCCCCTCCACTGACCCGACTCGTCCTTCTCGCGGAAGTGGACCGCCAGGGTAACCTCGGCAAACTTGGTGGTCATGCCGAAGATGGCGGAGATCAACATCCAGAAAAGAGCTCCAGGACCACCGAGGTGGAGGGCGGTGGCGACACCGGCGATGTTGCCGGTCCCGACCGTGGAGGCCAGTGCCGTCGCCAGGGCCCCAAAGGAGGAGATGGCTCCCTCTTCCTTATCCTGTTTCTTGCCTAAACTGCCGAAAACTTCTTTGAACATAAAACCGAAGTATCTGATCTGCGGAACACCTAGAATGACGGTGAGATAAATGCCAGTCCCCACCAACAGAGTAAGGGTCCAGGGACCCCAAACAAAACCGTTTACTATCCCGTTAATTTTCATTACCGCTTCCATGGAGAAAAATCCCTCCTCGTTTACATAACTCAGAAAGCCTCCACGTCCCCACTCAGGGACAACCTTTGCCTACCGCCTCAAAGCTTAGCTGGACCTCACCTCCCTATGGCCTCTCTGCGTGGGCCAATATCTCGGTCGAAGTCGCGACACATTGGGCGGCTGGTTGGGACAAAATCTTTAGATCAACCGCCCTAGAGGAATTATTCGCAATATAAATTCGACCCTTTCTATGTTATCATGAACCTAGGCAATTTCAAACAATATTTTTTCGAGGGAGATGTTGTCAGTGAGGTTTTCAGATCGCATCAGGTCAATGAACGAATCGCCGATAAGAAAGCTAGTTCCCATCGCAGCAGCAGCCAAAGCAAAGGGCAAGAAGGTATACCACCTTAACATCGGCCAGCCCGATATCGTGACCCCGCCGTCCTTCCTCCAGAGCATAAGGGACTTCAGCCAGGACGTTATCGCCTACGCCACCTCCCCTGGGGATCCCAAACTCATAGAGGCAATAATCGACTATTACAAGGGGTACGACATGCACTTCGAGCCCGACGAGGTCCTCATAACCAACGGAGGCAGCGAGGCCCTCATGTTCGCGATGATGGCCCTGTGTGACCCAGGCGACGAGGTGCTCGTCCCTGAGCCTTTCTACGCCAACTACAACGCCTTCAGCCGCTGCATCAACGTCAACGTGGTTCCCATAACCACCAAGGCGGAGGAGGGGTTCCACCTTCCCTCGGAGGCGGACATAGAGAGCAGGATAACCCCCAAGACCAAGGCCATAGTCCTTAGCAACCCAGGCAACCCAACAGGGGTCATCTACAGCAGGGAGGAGATGGACATGCTCTCCCGTATCGTCCGCAAGCACGATATGTCCATAGTCGCCGACGAAGTGTACCGCGAGTTCGTCTACGACGGCCTCAAGTACACCAGCTTCGGCAACCTGCCCGAGATAGCCGACCGGGTCATCATAGTGGACTCGGTCTCCAAGAGGTACAGCGCCTGTGGAGCAAGGATCGGATCCCTCGCCTCAAAGAATAAGGACTTCTCCAAGCAGGTCCTCAAGCTCTGCCAGGGAAGGCTCTGCGTACCTACTCTGGAACAGGTCGGAGCCACCGCCCTCTACGGAACCCCCACGTCCTACCTGGACGATGTGAACAAGGAGTACCAGACAAGGCGCAACACCCTCTACAAGGCCCTTCAGGATATGCCAGGGGTCATCTGCGAGGAGCCAAAGGGAGCCTTCTACGTGGTCATAAAGATGCCTGTCGACGATGCCGAGAAGTTTGCGGTGTGGATGCTGGAGCACTTCGACGTGGACGGCGAGACCACCATGGTGGCCCCTGCGGAGGGGTTCTACGCCACTCCGGGCCTGGGCAGAAACGAGGCCAGGCTTGCCTACGTCCTTAAAAACGAGGACCTCGCCAAGGCCATGGAAATACTGAAGGCCGGCCTTGAGGCCTATCCCGGCAGGGTAGAGTCAGCCATACCGGCGATGTAACGCAAAAGAGCCACTCCCTGGGGAGTGGCTCTTTTTATGTTCTATTTCGCGTACTGGACGTATCAGTTGCAGCCGGAGCATCCTCCGCAACCGGAGGTCTCCTCCAGGTAGGCCGACGTAACCACGAGGTTGACCATCCAGAGGAAACCCTGAAGGTCTATGGCCACGGTGTCATCGTCGAACCCCAGGTAATCCGGTACCCAGACGGACATGCCGTCCTCCCTCAGTACCTGATAGTTATCCGCTAGCTCAGGTGCGCCGCTCTTCACGAGAACGGCCTGCCTGGCTCCTCAGCCAGCTCCTATAGTTCCCTGAAATACCGTGACCTCCGGCCCAATCTCCATTATTCTTTCTTTAGCTCTATCTGTAACGTTTAATTTAAGATCTCTCACAATCCACACCTCCATGGTATGATTTACTGAGCCCATCATACCATGAGAGGGTATATGACGCAACATATATTTTGGCATTTATCGTGAATCCATAAAAAAATATTCTAGATGCCCTCTCTAAAGGGGACCTCTAAAAACGATATACCTCGGAGAGACCATTCCGACAAAGCCCGTTCGAGCCCGTATACTCGACATGCCGTAGTGTAGTGCGAATGGGGCGACAGGACATCGCCCCAAGCTGAGGAGGCACAGGACGTGCCCTCCGAGGCGGTTCGTACGAAACAGGCAGGTCGAGTATACGCCCGGGTGAGACAGGGCGCTGGCGGAAGGGTCTCTCCGAGTGGATTCAACAGCGAGTTTTTAGAGATGCCCTAAAGACACAGGGAATCCAGGTCAACAGACCTTTTCAGACAGACCTGGACCATATCTTCGGGCAACGGTGCCTCAAAATACAGATCTCCCGTAGAGGGCATAGAGAGCGATATGGATCTAGCGTGGAGCATGGGGCGCCTCTCCCTCTGATTTGGAGCCCCGTATTTGATGTCCCCCAACAAAGGGTGACCGATATGGGCCATGTGGACCCTTATCTGGTGGCTCCTGCCTGTTACCAGGACCACCTCACAGAGGGTGCATCCATCGCCCTTTGCGAGAGGGGTGTATAACGTCAGGGCACTCTGCCCTCTACGATCGACACTGACTTTATTGCTCTCTTGGTCCTTAAGCAGAGGAGCGTCGATCTGTCCCGCCTCACCGACGTCCCCCGACACCAGAGCCAGTAGGTTTTTGTGATCTCCCTCCCCCTCCACATGGAGGAAAGTTCTCTCAAGACCTTCCCCGAAAGGGCGAGAACCATAACGCCGGATGTGTTACGGTCAAGCCTGTGGACCGCCTGAGGCTTGAAATCACCGCCTATGGACTGGGCCCTGGTTACGACCGAATCTCCACCCTTGCTGTCTGGTTGGCTCAAAAGGCCAGGGGGCTTGTCGACGACCCAGATTGAGTCGTCCCGATAGACGGTGTTCAGCGGTCCGTAGCCCGACGGAACCACGGCCTCCTCCGCCGGCTCCCAGGGGACCACAACTTCCTGCCCCTCCGACAGCCTCTGATCGAAGGACGCCCTTACCCCGTCCACTCTGACCTGTTTTTTTCTGAAGGCCTTCATCATAGCTCCAAGGGGCAGTGAGGGCCACATGCCCCTTATAACCTTGTCAAGTCGTCTGCCATCCTGATGGGGTGACACCCTGAA
Source organism: Dethiosulfovibrio sp. (assembly GCA_028709985.1). Classification (GTDB taxonomy): domain Bacteria; phylum Synergistota; class Synergistia; order Synergistales; family Dethiosulfovibrionaceae; genus Dethiosulfovibrio. Next base: position 1,862 of record JAQUTB010000002.1, on the reverse strand, counting down.
TCTGTCCAAATTACACCTCCTGGTCGGGACGCCACTTCCAGAAACGACGCTGGGCGGAGTAGTTGAGCTCCGACACCGACTCTTCCGGAAGGTCGCCACCCTTGAGCTGAGACACCGAATCGCTCCAGCAAAACAGCTTGAAATCCAGCTCATCCGCTACCGAGACCACCAGCGCCTCGGGGGTCGCAGGCAATACCGGAGATCCGAACTCCCTGTGGCCATGGTGGCTCAGCAGAATGTGACCAAGTGCGGTCTTGGCCGTGGCCGACAGGCCAAAATCGTCGGCGAGGCGGTCAAATCGACTGAAGCCGAGGGCGATATGGTCTATAACCGTGCCCTGTACCGTCATACCGGGACCGGGGTTCAGGACGTAGGCCTCCAGCTTTCCCAGGTCATGAAGGAGGGCACCTGCTATAACCATGGACTGATCGGGCCGAGCAGGGCCCTGCACCGCCTTGGCCATCGACAGAGCCAACTCGGCCACGGTGATGGAATGCTCCAACAGTCCGTGAACGTAGGCATGATGGTGGGACACCGCAGCTGGCATTATCCGAAACTGCTTCCAGGTCTCCCCCTCTTTGTCGAACAAAAACCTCAGAAAATCGCCGATCTCCCCCGAACAGGCCCCAACCAGCAGGTCAAACCTCTCCTCAAGCTCGGACGGGTCTATCGGCGCGGTCTGAACGAAGGATTCAGGGCGGTATTCGTCCTGTTCCTGGTCCACCAGGTAAACCTGGCTGAAGTTGAACTGATTTTTGCCCTTGAACTCGGCCACGACGCCGTTAACCCCTATGGTGCTTCCCTTCAGGTTCGATACCAGTGTCGAGGAGGCAGGATCTCTTATCTCCGACTTCACTCCCCCCTTGTAGTCCCACCACTGAGAGTTTCCCCATACCTTGGCCTCCAATGATCCGGTCTGGTCCATCAACGTCACGGTCCAAAAGCTCTTTCCGTTTTTGTCCTTCTTCTCGTGTATCTCCAGCACCACCCCGACGGAGGAGAACTTCTCCCCCGCAGGCAGCACCTTTATCTCCGCTACGCTCTTTCTGCTTTCTGCCATAAAAACACTCCCTTATGTCTCGCTGGACCTTTTAGTATAGGACATGATATCCTAAAACACGACTGGACACCTGTTTTTTATGCTAAGATTGCGATACAAAAGTTCACTCGAAAAGAGGTAGTGGCATGCTGCAGGTCAAGGACGGGAACAAAAAGGACATAGGTAGGGGCATGGTCAGGATGGACCCAGCGGACATGAAGAGGCTGGGACTTTCCGACGGGGAGATAATAGAGATAAAGGGGACCAGGAGGACCCCTGTCAGGCTCCTCGCCGCCGATCACGACAACTGCGGGCAGGGGGCCCTGTTCATGGACAACCTGACCAGAGGCAACGCCGGAGTATCCCTGGACGACCGGGTATCGGTCCACAAGGTCCAGGTTGACTTCGCCATGGAGGTCACCATAAAGCCCATCACCACCATGCACCTGTTGGAGAAGGATCTGGATCCAGCACCGCTCAAGGAAAAGATCGGTGGACTGCCCGTAATAAAGGGAGACAGGATAAGGCTCTCCCTTGGCGGGGGCAGGGACTGCGATTTCCAGATAGTCTCCACCAAACCCGGAGGGTCTGTCATGCTTGGCCCTGCCACGGAACTGACGGTCGAGAAGAGGACCGCCGGCGACAGGAACGAGGGAGTCAAGTATAAAGACATAGGAGGGCTGTCGAACCAGCTGAGCCGAATAAGGGAGATGATAGAGCTTCCGCTCCGTTTTCCCCAGGCTTTTTTGCGACTGGGAGTCGAGCCGCCTAAGGGAGTACTCCTCTACGGACCTCCTGGGACAGGAAAGACCGTAATAGCTAA
>JAQUTB010000205.1 GCA_028709985.1 Dethiosulfovibrio sp. | reverse complement strand
GGCTGAGGCTGGCTCTATGACGACGGTCAAGGATCCTGACGAGGACGACCCCCTCTTGGAACCGAAGGCCTTCAGACAGGCGCTGGCCGTCGGATCAACAGAGGTCATGTCAGTCCAGGTGGTGCCGTTCGCCGATATGTAGCTCTGGCCTGGCGCTGCCGATATCTTATCGGAGTAATTTGCAATACGTTTTTCCACAGCCACAGGGTATCCATACCCAGGTGTGGTCAGTCTGACCACCACGGAGAACTTCTGCCCCGCGGAAAGGGTTACAGGGGAGCTTAGGGGTATCGTGTAATAACCGGGAGCCCGCTGCGATCCGATCTGACCGTCCACCATCAAGGTTCCGGATGTGGGGCCTCCAAGGACGTCCCTGTAGACGTAAATCACGTAGCTGTTTCCGACCCCCCCGGCATAGAAGGACACCGCGCTGAGGGTCGTCTCGACCGTAGCGGTGTATACGTTGGCAATCCAAGCGGTGTTATTCACCATTCCGCTTGGACTGTAGGAGCTACACCAGCCAAGAGGATCGTGCTGATACACTACATCGTAGGTCGCAGGCTCCCCTCCTACGTAGGCTGCGCCGGTATCCAGAACGGCGTCGTAATAGGAAAGGTAGAAATAGCCGTTGTCTCCCCAAGTAGATCCCCAGGAGTTCTTCACTATCCAAGCTCCGTCCTGTGTTGGACGATTCGACGGATTGAAGTTATCCTTGGAATAGTTGTCGTTCCATCCAACCACGGTGACGGCGTGATTGGCGTTTCCCACGGAAAGGCCATCGGAGTTTCCTGATGGTATGTAGGAAGCGTAGGTCAAGGGATTGAAGTAGGGAGAATTATCCCAGTTCCCCGTCTGAGGGTCACCGGCATACATCCCCACTGAAACCGCACCATGGCTCATGAGGGCCTGCTTTATGTTCTCGACGCTGGCCTTCTGATATCTTGTGTTTGAGTCGTAGTAGAAGTAGTACACGTTCCTTAGGGCACGTACCACCGGAGCGGATGCTGAGGGAGCAGTAGTACCATGAGGGGCGGAGATCTCGCTTACCGCACCGGTCCCCCTCGCCAGAAGTGCTATGGCCTTAAAATCATCCCCGCCTAGATCCATAATATCAGGGAAATTGGAGGCAGAGTAATTCCCAAACCCTACCATAGACTGGCTCTGGTTCACGTAGCCAAAGTAACCCAGGAACTGCTCCGAATAGTCGGGACCTGCAACACCAGCCCTCAGTGCACTGGACTCCAACGACGCCATTGCGCTGAAGGTCCAGCAACTGCCGTAGGGATTCTGATTCCTGACGGGGGTCACAAAGCCCAGAGCCCTAAGGTCGTAGGTAGCGGGAAAGACCGCACCTTTTCCCTCCGATTCAAAAACCGACATCCCAGCTAGGTGACTTAAATCAACCGGGGACGGGGTCCTGCCGGACAAGGTCTCACCGACAGATGCGTTTTTAGACCTCTCCATATACCTCTCAAAAGCGGGGTTCAGGGGAGCCATCTCGTTTCCCCAGGCCGAGGCGGACAGGCCCAACAAAAGAAGCGTCAACGCAATGATACTCTTTTTAAACTTCAACTCACATCTCTCCCTTCTGTTGGTCGCCCAAAGGTCGACTTCATAACTTTCTGAATCTACACCACGCCCTTTATTGAACACCATCTCCTGATGGCTGTCAATATACCAACAAAGCCCTCACAAAAAGGAGGATCTACCGATCGGCGGATCCTCCTAAAAAGGTTAAATATCTTTCCATTCTCCCGGGTTGGCCAGTATATGGTCCACCACAACCGAGCCTACCTTGAAACCGTTTGTCATGCCTATGGAAAACCCTCCGGAGGAAGCGGCAAGGCTCTCCTTGACGGTCTGACCTGGGTGGGGCCCATCGAAGTTGACCACGTCCCTGACGACCAAGTATCTGTTCAGATAACCGAAGTTTCGTAGGACCGCGGCGAAGGCGTTGTCCTCCATCTGTGTAACCATGTAGGTTCCAGCGTCGTACTGGGAGCAGATATAGTCGGCGGTCTCAGATGAACCCTGACCGTGCCAATAGGCGTCACCGGTCACGGAGACCCCCATCTGGACCGAAGGAGCGGCATTTGCCGCCTTCTGGGGATAGAGGGCTCTGTAGGCGACGGCTTTATCGTCGTCGGATAGCTCCACCGACTTTGTAAGGTCGTAGGCCTTCTGGGCCATGGCCCTGTTTAGGGGTATGTAGCCGGCGTCCCTAAAGTCGTCCATCACCATAAAGGTCGGCTCACCGGACACGCCGTCGGACTGTTTCCAGCTGTGTCCCAGCTCATAGTCCACAGCAGCGTCGCACCAGACCACAGATCCCAGGGTGCTTCTCTCCGGCGACGCACCGGCACAGCCGGAGGTAAGGAAATAGGCGTCGCTGAAATCGAAACGGGGATCCTTAAGTATCGCTGTGAGGGTAGCGGCGGCCTGGGCCTTTCCCATACCGGTCACGATACCGGCCACGCCGGAATCCGCCACAAACAGAGGGTAGGGAGCCCCTAGCACGTCGTAGGGCTGATTTTCCATGAGATACCCCTCGTACCAGTGCTGAAACTCACCGGCGAAGTCCCCGGTGTTCTCCCCGATCTCGAACATCGCCATAACCAGGACCTTAACCTTGACCGGCTCACCGGCAAAGGCGGAACTTACCAACACCATAACCGCCAAAAGCGCGCCGAACAAACTGCGTTTGAACTTAGCCACCGCAAACACCCCTTACTTTTATTTGTTTAGATAAGGATATGTCAACCTTACTTTCCGGTCAAGGTAGCTATCGATCTTTTACACGAAAGATAAGGGTGCATTCCTTTGTGACGTCGAAGAGATAGTCGATACCGCTGGTTATGACTATCTCCATCCTATTATCTACCAGGATATACCTATCGTGATGATCGGCATAGCTGGATCTAGTGTCCTCTCTAATATTCCAAAGAGGATGATCTCTCTTGAGCTCCGAGCGCCTCGCCTGAGAGACATTAGTCTTTTTTGTGAAGAAAACACCAATCCTACCAGCAGGTAAGAGGTCAAAGAGCGCCCTGGCCGAACTCCAGGAAACTCCAAGATATTTATCGTGAATCACTATAGAGGAAGCGCAGGAAAACAGCTCTTTTAGATGACTATGGGCCTTATCCCTTGGGGCACCGATCGTACAGGTTAAAACGTAGTCGTTGTCGAAAAGCCCTCCATCGACCTTTACGTAGGGACATTCATCGCTATCGTGAGATAGAATAATCCTGTAATCGGTCATCGCAGCTAGCTCCTCAAGATCCTGTCCGATGAGGTTATTGGCAGCCAGATCAGATAACAACACGTCGTCATCAACCCCTGATCTTTGAAGCTGAGAAACGTTAGTCAGGTGGGGAGGTCTATACATCGTCAGAAGTCGCAACAAAATTTTGAAGTCGGACGGAGCTTTTCCATGCCTAAAGTCGTGTAGCATCCTCAATAAGCGATCGTCCAACACCAACGACTAATCGGCCATTACCCTATCTCAAGAAGGTTTTTCAATGAGACGTCAAAGAACCCCTTAGGGAAGGGTCTCTCCGCCCCATCGTCGCCGCAGAAATGCCCCCGCTGGTTCACCTTTAGAGTTATATGATTCCCCGTATCCCCCATGTAAACCAGAGAGAAATCCCCTTGCGGCAGTTTATTGCGAAAAACCTCGTGTCTGACGCGGTGAATCAAATGCTCGCTATGGGTCTCCACCACAAGCTGAATCCCTCGCGCCGCGAGAAAGGCCAGAAGGGTTCCAAGTCTGGATTGAGCCGCTGGATGGAGATGGATTTCTGGATTTTCGATCAGGAGAAGGTCCCCTGGCTTAGAGGTCAAAGCCATTATGAGCAGTTTCAAAAGATACGAATTCCCCGATCCTACGTTGTAAGGGAACGTTTTTACCTTATCGACGTAAAAGCTGACTACGACCTGGGAGTCGGTGACTTTTTCGGTGTCCATATCCACAGAGACACCGGTTATGAAGGAGAGCCACCAAGACATCTGAGCCTTCAAAGTCTCGGCGGACGCCTCTTTCACCAACAGAGCCCCATCTATAGGGTCCTTCTTCCTGATCTCAAACCAGCCCATAGCGTACTGACCGTTTGCACCGATACGAAGCTCTTCGTCGTAAATGGCGATCTCCTCCGGCCCTAACCTGCCGGATGAAAGATAGAAAAGGGATTTTTCGTACTCCCAGGGAGCCTCTTTTAGAGTTTCTACCGCAGAAACCCCCTTATCTCCTAGAGAAAAGACAAAATTATCGTCGCAGATCAACTCCACAGCGACCTCCCTTTCCTCTGCGGAATAGCAAAGGACGCTCTCAAA
>JAQUTB010000204.1 GCA_028709985.1 Dethiosulfovibrio sp. | reverse complement strand
GGGCACAGGACGTGCCCTCCGAGGCGGTTCGTACGGAACAGGCAGGTCGAAAATACGTTTGGGCGAAACAGGGCGCAGGCGGAGCGGTCTCTCCGAGGGACTCAAGTGTGAGTTTTTAGAGATGCCCTTTAGAGATCCCCTAAAAGGCTTCCCTTCTTCTTCTCCTCCATCGTTCTCAGGGCAACTATAAACGGAACCATGTTTAATCCGTAAAGATCTTGGGCCTTTACGCAGGCCTGCACGATGTAGGAAAGGTCGTCTGCCATACAATCCCGGACCCTAGTCTCCGACAGAAGCCAAGGGGCAAATTTCAGCAGGTCACTATCGCCCTTTTGGGCCTCCTCCAAAATTCTGGTCATGTCGAGACAATCTTTTTTATCCCCTCTGCTTAGGAAAGCGGAGAACTTGGACACCGAAAGGCCATCAAGGTTATCGACGCAGACCTTTACTCCGTCTATTTCCAGTGTATGCCTTTCCCTCCCTGCCGCAAAAGCGTCGTATACAAGATCTACCTTGACCGAGAGATCTCCACAGACGACGGAACAGGAACCAAAGTAATCCGAGTCTCCAGGCATAATAGCCACAGAGACATCGGAGAGAGCCTTTAGCTTAGCGGATATGCGAGCTATAAGCGAAGGGACGTTGGGTATAGGATCCTCGGAAAAAAGATCGATATCCTCGCTTTTTCTGTGGCCAAAGTAAAAAGCCGACAAGCTAGTGCCACCGGCCAAAAAAAAGCCCTTCTCTATCTCAGGGATAGCAAACAGCGTCAGGAACAGCTCTCGCTGGAACTGGCTTGCCCATCCCTCTTTCTTTTCACTCGGAACGATTCGGGCAAATTCACCATATCTCTCCATAGAGATTCACCTCTTGAGTCCATGCAATAGAAGATTTCGCCCTCCAGGGAAGCTCTTATCTCGCCAGGGGAGAAGAAGAGCTTGCCGTCGGAACAGCTTCCTCTTTCGAGAAAACGACGTATTATAGATCGAAACTCCTCCTGTTTAACCGGCTCATCGGATCTTCTGAGCGAATCTATGTATTCGTTCAGCTCCTTAGGGGACATATCCGATAGCTCAGGACGGTCCCAAAAAATCAGTGGATACCTGAAAAAAGCCCTGTAAGCCTCGATATTCATAACTCAAGGTCTATCCTCTCGTAGCATCAAACGTCCCCAAGCCACATACTTATGCAGGGTATCCACGAAATTTGAAAGTCCTTCCCCATCCTCCTGGGAAAAACGCCCCTTGATAGGGCTGTCCAGATCCAGAACCCCAAGGACTCGGCCCTCCCGTATCAGAGGGATGACGATCTCCGAAGATGAGGCCCCATCGCAGGCGATGTGTCCCGGGAAAAGATGGACGTCCGGCACGATCTGAACTTCTCCCGTTCGGGCCGCGGCTCCGCAGACGCCTTTGTCCAGGGGGATGCGGGTACAGGCTGGTTTCCCCTGAAAGGGCCCCAACACCAGGGCATTTTCACTCTCTCTCATCAGGTAGAAACCCGCCCAGTTCAGGTCGTCCAGAAGCAAATAGAGCAGGGCCGCGGCGTTGGCGAGGTTTGCAAGAGGGTCTTTCTCTTCGCAGATCAAACCGATAAGCTTGGCGTTTAAGTAGTTGTAAAGCTGCGTCGGCGTTTCCGCCTTTATCCTGAGAATCTCCTTGGACATAAGCTATCACTCCTCTCATAGGAACATTCTAACACCACCAAGGGCCGTAGCTATACCCCGAGACAAAAACATGACTTACAGGTATAATGCCCATGACTACTATGAGGGAGTGATATATCTCTATGGGCCTTGATATCAGGGGACTTTCCATCAGTTACGGAGATCACAGGGTAGTGGAGGACCTGAGCTTTGAGGCACCCTCCGGGACCCTGCTCAGCCTGCTGGGCCCCAGCGGTTGCGGCAAGACAACCGTCCTAAACGGCATCGCCGGATTTTTGCCTCTGATGTCGGGGAAGATTCTCTTCGACCACAGGGAGATTCAAGACTTAAAGATCCAGAGCCGGAACATCGGCATGGTGTTCCAGAACTACGCCCTCTATCCCCACATGACCGCCTTCGACAACATAGCCTTTCCCCTGAAGGTTATGGGGCTCACCAAAGGGGAAATCCGCCGCAAGGTGGAGGAGATGGCGGATATGACCCAGATAGGCTCTATCCTCCACAGAAAACCCGGTCAGATATCGGGAGGGCAACAGCAGAGGGTCGCCATATCCAGGGCTCTGGTCAAAAAGCCGGACCTGCTGCTTCTGGACGAGCCTCTGTCAAACCTGGACGCAGGTCTGAGGATCGAGATGAGAGAGGAGATCCGGCGGATACAGAGGGAGACCGGCACTACCACCCTGTTCGTCACCCACGACCAGGAGGAGGCGTTGAGCATGTCGGACCGAATAGTCCTCCTGGACAGAGGGACCATACAGCAACAGGGCACCCCTCAGGAGCTGTATCGCCGTCCGGCAAACCTGTTTACCGCCCGGTTTTTCGGCAATCCTCCGGTGAACGTCCTGGAGGGAGAGGGGACCGGCGACGGACTACGACTTGGACCTACCGTCCTTCCCGTTCCGGTGAGGATCGACCGGGCAACCACAGCGGTGATTCGTTGCGAGGACCTGAGGATCTGCGCCGAGGGAGGGCACTTTCAGGGCTCGGTCCTGTCGTCGGAGATTCTGGGCAGGGACTCGCTGGTAAAGGTCTCCTGGGAGGGAGGGATTCTCAGGCTGATAGTGCCGAGCGACCGTTCCCCGAGCCCTGGGGATGCGCTGGCTCTTGAGGTTAACCTGGGGGAACTACAGCTCTTCGACCGAGAGACCGGAGAGTCTTTGAGGGCTGAGGGGCTATGAAAAAACTGGCCTACGGCCTGATTTGGCTGTCTCCGGTGATAGCGGTGCTGGCTGTGTTCACCCTATATCCAGCCTATAAGACGGTGGATATGAGCTTCTACACCCGGTACAACTACTTTAGAAACCTGGTCTTCGAGAGAGGGTTTGAAAACTACCGCTACTTAGTAGAGGACCGAGACTTCTGGAAGGCCATGGGGAACACCCTCTTCTACCTGGGCTGGACCATGCCCCTGTCCATGGGGTTGGGACTGGCAGGGGCCATAGCCCTCAACGGAAGCATAAGGTTTAAGAGGTTTTTCCAGACCGTCTACTTTCTGCCCTTCGTGACCTCCACCGTGGCGGTGGCCCTGGTGTGGAACTGGATATTTCACTCCCGCCACGGACTCATAAACGGCTTTTTGGCGTCGGTGGGAATAGAGGCGATAGGGTGGCTACAGGATCCCTACTGGGGGAGGATAGCCCTGGTTATAGTGGGGGTCTGGAAAAGCGCTGGATACAACCTGCTCATATTCCTGACGGGGCTCCAGACCATAGACGGCAACTTCCGCCGTGCCGCCGAGGCCGACGGGGCTGGGTTCTGGCAGAGGACATACCGGATAACCGTCCCTCTTCTTTCTCCGTCCATACTGTTCGTGGCGATCATAACGGCCATAAACTGTTTTAAGGTCTTCGACATGTCCTATATGCTCTTCAGAAACACCTCCGGGCCATCCCAGTGCGGATTGACCCTGGTCTACTACGTCTACGAAAAGTTCTACAACCAGCACCACTACGGCATAGCCTCGGCGGCGGTGGTAGTCCTTTTCGTCATCATAGCCGGCTTCAACCTGATCCAGTTCAGGATCGGAAGAAGCAAGGTCCATTACTAGGTGATCACCTTGGAAAAGCTGAAGAGACTGCCCCTATACCTGTGTCTGTCCATAGGCTGTGTCCTGGCCCTTATGCCCTTTATCTGGATGATCGCTACCTCCCTCAAGTCGGGGGGCGAGACCTTCGCCGTGCCGCCGACCTTCGTTCCGTCGGTATTTCGCTGGGAGAACTACGTCCAGGTAGCCAGGGAGATACCCCTCGGCAGATACACATTCAACAGCCTGGCGGTGACCCTGTCGATCACCGCAGCGACACTGGTGTCCACGGTTATGGCGGCCTTCGCCTTCTCAAGGCTGGAGTTCCCCGGCAGGGACCTCATCTTTTCCGTGACAGTGGCGACTATGGTGATACCGGGAGAGGCGTTGCTCATACCCAACTACGTCACCATATCCCAGATGGGGCTCATAAACAGCTACACAGCCCTCATCCTGCCCTGGACGGTGAGCGCGTTCTCGATCTTTCTGCTGAGACAGTATTTTCTCTCCGTTCAGTCCAGCCTGTACAACGCCGCCAAGGTGGACGGCTGTTCGGACCTGAGATTTTTGGTTCAGATAATGGTCCCTGTGGCAAAACCGGCTCTGGTGACCGTTGGCCTACTTAGGGTCATAAACAGCTG
>JAQUTB010000203.1 GCA_028709985.1 Dethiosulfovibrio sp. | reverse complement strand
AAAGAGTCCAACCCCCTGATAATGGTGGGAGCCCTCGTCACCATCGTCTTTGCCCAATGGTCGACCAACACCGCGGCCAACCTCATGCCCCCGACCTACATCCTTCTATCCATCTTCCCTCGGCTTTCCTTCGCCAAGGCCACCATCGTGTCGGCCCTTTTGGGGCTGGCCATGTGTCCCTGGTTCTTCGCCGATAAGCTTATCCCATTCCAGGTGGGATGTTCGGTCCTGCTAGGCCCTATCGTGGGAATAATGCTGGCGGAATACTATATGGTCAAAAAGACGGAGCTTGTGGTCGAGGACCTGTACGATCCCTCAAAGACAAGAGCATACGAGCCTGTCGCAATGGCGGTCCTCCTGATCAGCGCAGGGCTCGGGCTTGGCTGTGCGCTGTTCATCCCCGATAAGGGCATCGGCTATTCCTTCTACGTGTCCTTTTTAGCCAGCGTCCTGATCTATCCACTGGCCAAAAAAAGCGGTTCCAGCGGATCTCTCGCTAAGGAGGCAGCCTGATGACCTCGGATAAATCCAATCTCGTGGACGTAAACAGCCTGGAGCCGTTGCCCTTCGACGAGAGAGCCATGTCCCCCACAAAGTTCGTGACCACCATGTGGTCAGGGACCATAGTGATTCAGACCATGGTGGTGGGCCAATTTTTGCTACACCCCACTGGGGCCCTAAACTTCTCCCAGGTTATAGCCGCTGGGCTGGTGTCGGCCCTCCTATGTTGTATGTTCATAGCTCTCATAGGCCAGCCCGGTATGAAGTACGGCGTTCCATTTATAGTCCAGTGTCGATCCAGCTTTGGCTTTAAGGGAGCCAAGATAGTGGGCTTCCTCCGCTCGACCCCTGCTGTGATATGGAACGGCATAGGCTCATGGCTAGGGGCCAGGGCCCTAGAGGAGGTCACTTTAGGGCTTTTCGGGTTCGGAAACGTCTGGGTCGGTTTCTTCGTGTTGTTGGCAATCCAGACGTGGCTAGCTATAAAGGGCATAAAGCTGATCGCAGCCTTCAACTCGGCCATGTCGTCGATTCTCTTCGCCATGTTGCTCTACTTCTTCTACGTGGTCCTGTCGTCGGGAAAGATCGACTGGCCCGCCGCAAGGCTGGTCTCCGGTGGATGGGGGTTGGTATGGATAGCTGGAGTCATGTCCGCCATGGCCAACTACACGACCTTGATGCTGAACGCATCGGACCTGACGAGACAGATAAACCCCGGAGGTGCCAAGAATCTGTTGGGGGTCAACATGGCGGCCAACATATTCGGGGTCGTGCCACCTTGGATGTTCATGGTCCTCTCCGGGATGCTCATAGGACTGGCTACCGACGTTCAGGATCCTATAAGGGGCCTGGTGCTGCTGGCTCCCAACAAGGCGTTCGGTCTGATACTGCTGGTCTTCATACTGCTGGCCCAGGTGACCACAAATATGACCAACAACATCCTTCCTCCTGCTCTGGTCCTTCAGGACCTGATCAAGGTGGACTGGAAAAAGGGAGTCTGTATAGTCTCGGTTCTGTCCATAGTGACCTGCCCCTGGGTGCTGATGGACAGCAACAACTTCTTCCTGTTCCAGAAGATCTACTCCACCTTTTTAGGGCCCTGCACCGGGATCATTTTGGCGGACTATTACCTGATACTGAGGCAGAACCTGGATGTATCGGATTTTTACAACGATAGAGGGCCATACAGATACAGAGGTGGATACAGCTACCTCGCTCTGGCCTGCATGCTTATCGGATGCGTGGCCGCAGGCATGATGATCGACTATTCCTGGTTCGTCGGTTTCCCTGTTTCAGGGATACTCTATTATCTGTTTAAAAAACGTCTGGGATAGGGACCCTATTTTGAGGAGGATTTGTAGATGAGCAAGAGAGTTGTAGTAGCCCTGGGAGGCAACGCCATACTTCAAAGAGGCCAGAAGGGGACGGAGCAGGACCAGAGAGCCAGCGTCGCAAGCACGGTAGCTCAGATAGTGAAGATGATAGGTGCAGGTTACGATGTGGTGTTGACCCACGGCAACGGCCCCCAGGTTGGAGCTATCCTGATCCAGAACGAGGCTGGCAGGGACAAGGTTCCCGCCATGCCTATGGACGTGTGTGGCGCCGAGAGCCAGGGATTCATAGGATATCTTTTCGTTCAGGAGTTTAAAAAGGCCCTCATAGCCCATGGAATCGCCAAAGAGCCCCTCTGCCTTGTGACCCAGGTCGAGGTGTCCTCCGAGGATCCGGCCTTCGCCAACCCCACCAAGCCTGTAGGCCCCTTCTACGACGAGGCGACCGCCAAGGCCAGGATGGAGTCCTCCGGCGAGAGCTGGGTCGAGGACTCGGGCAGGGGCTGGAGACGTGTCGTTCCCTCTCCTAAGCCTATCAACATAGTGGAGCGTCAGGCGATCCAGGAGCTCGCTGACCGTGGCTACGTGGTGGTGGCCTCCGGCGGCGGCGGTATTCCCGTGGTCAAAGAGGCCGACGGAAGCTACAGAGGGGTCGAGGCGGTAATAGACAAAGACCTGGCCGGAGAGCTTCTGGCCCAACAGGTGAAGGCCGACCTTTTCATGATCCTTACCGACGTTCCGAAGGTCGCACTGAACTACGGCAAGCCCGAGGAGAAGTGGCTGGGCAAGGTCGGCATAGAGGAGATGAAGGGCTACCAGGTCGAGGGTCACTTCAAGGCTGGCTCCATGGGCCCCAAGGTCGCCGCCGCCATGGCCTTCGTCGAGAACGGAGGATCCCGTGCGATCATAGCCAGTTTGGACCAGGCTCTCGAGGCCCTTGAGGGCACAGAGGGAACCCAGATTGTGAGGGCATAGTTATGGAATACGATCTTATATTGAAAGGCGGAACGATAGTCCTCGATTGGGGCGAGGTCGAGGCAGACGTCGCTGTCAGGGACGGAAAAATCGTATCCATAGGCTCGGACCTCGGCAGAGGAAAGGAGGAGATCGACGCATCGGGACTGATAGTCACCCCTGGAATGGTCGATCCTCATGTCCACATCTCCGAACCCGGTCGCACCGAGTGGGAAGGATACATCACTGGTACCAGCGCTGCCGCTAAGGGAGGGGTGACCTCCTTCGTCATGATGCCCCTCAACCAGCTGCCCTGCACCGCGGATAGGGAATCCCTGGACCTTCAGCTTCGCACCGGAGAGGGCAGGACCAAGGTGGATATAGCTCTCTACGGGGCCCTAACGCCCAACAATCTGGACTCGCTGGAAGATCTGTCCTACGGCGGAGTGGTCGGTTACAAGGCGTTTTTGTCCTCCTGCGGCGACAGGACCAAGGGTGACGACATGATGAACGTAGACGATTATTCTCTTTATCGTGGAATGAAGACTATCTCCTGTCTGGGCAAGGTCCTAGCGCTCCACTGCGAAAACGCCGCGATCACAGACGGACTTGGCACGGAGGCTCGTCAGGAGGGGCCGGATACACTGGCGTCATACGTTGCGTCTAGGCCGATCTTTACCGAGGTTGAGGCGGTGAGGCGTGCCCTCTACCTCGCTAAACAGACAGGGGTCAGGCTCCATATCTGCCACTGTAGCTGTCCTGAGGCGGTATCGGAGGTGAGTGAGTCCAGATTTTCTGGCCTTGACGTCACAGCCGAGACCTGCACACATTACCTCTACTTCACCACCGACGAGCTGGACGACATAGGCAACTCCGTCAAATGCTCTCCTCCCATAAGGGACGGTAAAAACCTCGAGGGAATGTGGGAGAAACTTTTCAAAGGGGAGATCGCCTGCGTCGGATCGGACCACTCACCCTGTACCGCCGATCTGAAGGAAGGCACGGCCTTCTCCGCATGGGGTGGTATAGCGGGACTCCAAAACAGCTACGACGTCCTGTTCGACGAGGCGGTCCAAAAGAGAGGGATGTCCTTGAGCCAGTTTGTGAGGATCACCGCCACCAACGCAGCGGAGATATTCGGCCTTAAGGGCAAGGGACGGATCGCCATAGGCCATGACGCCGATTTTGCCCTCATAAGGCCCAACGCCCCCTATCGCGTGACGGAGGAGTGTCTGGAGTACAAAAATAAGCTTAGCCCCTATATAGGCAGGACGGTTGGCTGTCAGATAGTTAGAACCATCGTCAGAGGAAGGACCGTTTTCAGCCAGGAAAGCGGTGTCTCCAAGGATTTCGCTGGCCGATTCTTGCTCAGTAAATAAAAAAGATAGAGGGGACCGCACACTCAGGCGATCCCCTCTATCTTTTGGAGATCTCTAAAAACTCACACTTGAGTCCCTCGGAGAGACCGCTCCGCCTGTGCCCTGTTTCGCCCAAACGTATTTTCGACCTGCCTGTTCCGTACGAACCGCCTCGGAGGGCACGTCCTGTGCCCCCTCGGCTTGGGGCGACGTC
>JAQUTB010000202.1 GCA_028709985.1 Dethiosulfovibrio sp. | reverse complement strand
CGCCCTGACCTTGACCATGATAGAGACGGCTCTGAGCGCTGTGGCCTGCGTCGTTGCGGCACTGATATGGGAGCCTCTTCCGACCTTTTGGTCTCCGGCGGTGGTGGGATGGATGGCATATCTTGTGGTGGGATGTACCTTAATACCCTACTCTCTACAGATAAAGTCGCAGCAGCTGACCTCGCCGACCCACGCCAGCGTGCTCATGATAATGGAGTCGGTCTTCGCCCTGATAGTTGGAATAGCGTTCCTCGGCGAGCCTATGACGTCTAGGCTGGTGTGGGGGTGTGGGCTTATCTTTTTGTCCATACTGATAACCGAGCTGGACGTGGCAGGATTTGCCAGAATGAAGAGACAGGAAGCCTGAGCTATCGGGCTTCCTGTCCCTTTATGGACTCTATAAACTCAGGAATCAACTGCGGATCCAGGGGACGGCTGTAGAAGAATCCCTGGATCACCAGGTCATGTCTCTCCCTGCCGAGGCGTCCCATCTGGCCCTCGGTCTCTACCCCCTCTATAACCACGTCCTTGGCCAGGTTTCTGGCCATCTGGATTATGGAGTCGGCGACGGCGGCGTTTCTGGCGGATCTCTCCAGGTCCAGGACGAAGGACCGGTCTATCTTGAGAGTATCGAAGGTAAAGTTCCTTATGAAGTCGAAGGAGGAGTAACCTGTGCCGAAGTCGTCTATGGCTACTTTGACCCCAAGCTCCCTGAGACCACGAAATACCGAGGATAGCCTTCCTCGATCGTCTCTTAGGGTGTTTTCGGTTATCTCCAGGACCAGCCGTTCCGGTGGAAACCCCGATTCGTCCAGGACGGACTGGACTGCCTGGTACAGGTCGTCGCCGTAGATCTGGACGGGAGAGACGTTGACCGAGAGCTTAAGATCGTAGCCCGCCTTTCGCCAGACCTGTCCCTGAGAACAGGCCTCTTTAAGGATCCATCTGCCGAGCCTGACCATTGTTCCGGTCTCCTCCGCAAGGGGTATAAACTCACCAGGGGGGACTATCTCCCCTCCCTGTCTGCGCCACCGTAGGAGGGCCTCTACACCCACGACCGAGTCGCCCTTCATCGTCACCTGAGGCTGGTATTGCAGGAAGAACTCGCCGTTTTCCATGGCCGACAGAATGTCCTGTTCCAGGGCCATCCTGCGGCGAGCCTCAACGTCCATCTCACCTGTGAACAGGGCGTAGCCGCCCCTGAGGGCCTCTCTCTTCACCCTGTGCAGAGCCAGCCCGGCGTTTCTTATGAGGCCAGCACCGTCCGAAGCGTCCTCCGGGTAGAGGCTGATTCCAACGCTTGCGGACAGGTCCACCTTTATATCCCCCACCACGATAGGATGTCTGAAGAGGTGACATATGGACCGGACTATTCGGTCCACCCTGTCCGAGCCTATGTCGTGTGGGACAACGAAGGCGAACTCGTCGCTGCCGACCCGGGCCACGAGCTCCTGGTCCTGAGCCATCGCCTTGAGCTTTGCTGCGACGTCCCTGAGGACCCTGTCTCCAACTAAGTAACCAAGGCCGTCGTTGACGTCCTTGAATCGGTCCAGGTTGACCACCAGTAGCCCCACGGATCTGCCCGATCTCTTGGCCATGTCCACCGACATAGCTATCCTCTCCATGAGGACGAACCGATCCGCCAGCCCCGTAAGGGGATCCTGGCTTCTGTGGAAGGATCGGCCCTCCATGATGGATTTCATCCTGGACAGGTCGGAGAATACCGCAAGGTAATAGTCCTTGCCGTCCGATCCCGGGACCTTTCTTATGCAAAGCCACTCGGGGTATACCTCTCCGTCTTTTCTCCTGTTCCATATCTCCCCCGCCCACCGCCCGGAGGCCTTTATCTCCCTCCACATGGATAGGTAGAAGTCGTCGCCGTGGTGGTGAGATTTGAGTATTCTGGGGTTTTGGCCTATCGCCTCGGAGGGAGAATAGCCGGTTATGGCGGTAAAGGCGTCGTTTACCTCGAGG
The DNA here is from genome assembly GCA_028709985.1 of Dethiosulfovibrio sp. Lineage (GTDB taxonomy): Bacteria > Synergistota > Synergistia > Synergistales > Dethiosulfovibrionaceae > Dethiosulfovibrio. Next base: position 2,416 of record JAQUTB010000202.1, on the reverse strand, counting down.
ATGGTCCCCCTGTTGTCGGTCAAGGTGACCCCCTCGGTTATCTCCTGAACGATGGCCGAGGCGAGGTGATCTGGTTTAACCGGTGTCGACATCCCAATCCCTCCTGTGAGAAAAGTTTCTGGATGAGTGGATTCTAACCTCATAGACGAAAAAGGTAAAGCGTCGGGCAAATCGGTAATTTTGGCCCTTGACAGCCCGCGCAGGGGGCTGTAGAATAACCGAAATTTTTCAGACATCGAGAGGAAGGAGGAACCTGCCATGACCTACAGAATAGACGGTAACAGCTTCAACGCCATAGTCGTCCTAATTATGGGCTGCGGGTCTTCTCCCGGTGCCCTCACTTTGTCGTGACGGCTTTTTACGGGAGCGGGATCCTTTTTTCGGGGATCCCGCTCTTTTTTTATACCAAAAAATAAAAAACCAAGAGAAGGAGTGTTTGACATGACGAGAGAAAACCGCTCAGATTTTTACCAGGCAGAGGAGTTCAGGGGACCGTTTGTAGGCTATACCCTCTGCGACCCAATCCCACAGGAGCGACGGTTCGCGGCGAGCTTTAACGTAAATTCAGTGCGTTATAGAGGTCCTTTCGAGGGCGTACGCTGATCGAGCCTTCGTCACCGACTCGCGGAGCCTCCGGTAGGCAGACCGGAGGCGATATAAAAAGGGCCCGGCATCTCTCTTTGTAAGATAAGGGGATATGTCGGGCCTTTCCCTCGGAGAGATCGTTCCGACGAAGCCCCTTCGAGCCCGTATTTTCGACATGCCGTCGTGTAGTAGAATGGGGCGACAGGGCGTCGCCCCAAGCCGAGGGGGCACAGGACGTGCCCTCCGAGGCGGTTCGTACGGAACAGGCAGGTCGAAAATACGTTTGGGCGAGACAGGGCGCAGGCGGAACGATCTCTCCGAGGGAGAATAAGCTTTTTTTAGAGATGTCCCCTGAAGGGGCGGAAAAACCGCCTGGATCGCTCAGCCAGGGTAAACATCTCCCGATCTCCGTCCGAGTCCCCATAGACGAACACGGGCTCCTTCAGCTTTCCGAAGGCCCGTTTTATCCTGCGGACCTTCTCCGGGCCACGGCAGTTTTTCCCAACCAGCCGCCCTGTGAGGACGCCGGAGCGGTCCTCCATCTCGGTGGCTATGAGGGAGTCGATTCCGTGAACGGCACACCATGGAGCAAGCCAGTCCGCGACCGACGCCGATACCACGGCGACGTGATCTCCCCTACTGCTGTGCCAGGCGATTCTGTCCAGGGCCCCTGGACGTAACACTCTGTCGAGGTCGCCCACGAAGGCCTCGCAATGGGAGCGAAGAACCGACCTTGGAGTTCCACTCCAAAGATTGGCCAAAAGGGCCTGTTTCATAAAGTGGCGACGATCCGAGGCGAAGGCGCTTACCGCCGCCGCCTCGGCCGCCGCTACAGCGACTTTGCCGATTCCGAACACCTTTTTATGGAACAATACGCAGGAGTCGCAGGTGGTGATGGTCCCGTCGAAGTCGAAAAGGGCTATCCCCATAGGTCTAGAGTCCAAACTCCTCCGGGGCTATACCCACAACGGCGCAGATCTCCTTGACGACGGCCTTCTCCGAGTCGTCGAAGTTTCCGTCGGCCCCTCCAACCGAGATCGCCACGGCCACGGCGATCCTAGCCTCCTCGGGCTTGCCCTTGAGCTTGCCCATGGCGTTAAGGGCCTGGGCCTTGCCTATGGTGAGGTCGAAGCCAAATCCAGCCATGAAGTTGTCGAAGGACTTAACCACGTCGCTCATGCCGAAGACCGAGAGCTCAGGGCTGTTCTGAATAAAGCCCATCATCTTGGCCTTTTCCGACGTGTCCACGACGCCGTCGGCGTAGGCCACCAGGGCGCAGCCTGCGACTATGGCCTCCAACATGTCCTTGTTCTTATACTGCTTTACCTTCGTTGACAGATCGCTGAACTTTCCTTTGAATACGTCAAGAAATCCCATATATATCCCTGCCTTTCTACTGAGTAAGTTTCTTTCTCGAAATTCCCCTTAACACCTCTCCTGCCACTAGGACCACACTTGTCCCCACGAATATGAGGAGCCAATCCAACGAGGAAAGGGGGACGGTCCTGAAGAAGACCCCACCGTACTGCACCACTATGACCTGGAACACCGCTATTCCAGCGGCGATAAGCAGGAAGGCCCTGTTTTCAAGTATACCAGAGGCGGCGCTGACGGTCCTGCCGAAAACCCTGGCGTTGAACATGTTCCAAAACTGTAGGAACACGAAGGAGGAGAAGAATATGGTCAGCTCCCTTTCAGTGACCCCACCTGAGCCTATGATTATGAGCCAGGCTATCATGAGTACCGCGAAGGCTCCCCCTGTGATGGAGATGTTTTTGATCATGGAAGGCGACAGTATGAACGCCTCAGGATCCCTGGGCTTGGCCGACAT
>JAQUTB010000201.1 GCA_028709985.1 Dethiosulfovibrio sp. | reverse complement strand
GCTGCTCTCGGATCAGAAAGTTGCGGTCAGGCTTGGAGAAGGTGGCTTCTCCGCCAACAGGCTCACGTCGGAGGCCATGGACAGGGCCCTGCTGGTCCTGAGCCGCTTCGCCAAATCGGCCCAGTCCCTGGGAGCCACTGAGATAACCGCCCTCGCCACCTCCGCCACCAGAGACGCGGCAAACTCGGAGGAATTTATAGATCGGGTCAAGGGAGAGACCGGCCTTGACCTCAAGGTCATATCGGGACTGGAGGAAGCCCGACTCATCTACCTAGGGGTATCCAGAGGGCATTACCTCAAAGGTAAAAACGGCCTCTTTATAGACATAGGCGGTGGAAGCACCGAGCTGATCCTCGGTCACGAAGGGGATTTTTCCTTTTTGGACTCCCTTCAGGTTGGGACCATAAGGGTCTATAATCGGTTCTTCGAGCCGGGGTATATGGGCCCGGTGGACGAAAGAACCTTTGAGGACATGAAACGCCACGTCCTTAGCAGAGGCATTCGCTCCCTTAAAAAGCTCCGTTCCGCCCAGTTCGACCGGGTGCTGGCCTCCTCAGGAACCGCCCGCCACCTTCAGGAATTGGCGGTTCGATCCTTCCCTGAGCTGGCTGAGCCTCCCACCGACGGACCAACCTTGACCCTACAGGGGCTTAAAAAGGTCTCTCGGATGCTCTGTCCTCTATCGGCGGACGATAGAGAAGGACTTAAAGGGGTCTCCCCCAGGAGAAAGGACATAGTAGTATCGGGAGCGGCCATACTGGAGGCCATAATGGAGGAGTTGGCGGTCGACCGTCTCACGGTTGCCGACAGGAGCCTCAGAAACGGGATGCTTGAGGATTACCTTGTCAGAAACGGCCTGGTGGAGGGCTTATCGGTCAGAGAGGAAAGCGTCCTCAGACTGGGCAGATCCTGTGGCTTTGACGAATCCCACGGTAGGCACATATCGGCCCTTGCGTTGTCTTTGTTCGACAGTTCCCTGTCCCTGGGTCTTCACGATTTTGACCCTACTGACAGAGAGCTCCTCTACTACGCTGGGCTGCTTCACGACATCGGTATGTTCCTGTCCCTTAAAGATCACCACGCCCACGGCAGCTATATAGTCAGGCACTCGCAGCTTCTGGGCTTCACCGACAGGGAGATGGACGTCCTCTCCGCCCTGGTCCACTACCACCGTGGAAAAAGGCCAAAGGCCAGGGATGCCATACTGGCTTCCATGGACGAAGGGGCCTCGAACATGGTTCAACGCTGCTCCATGTTCCTCAGAATGGCCGAGAGCATGGACAGAAGCCACAGAGAGATAATATCCCGTTGTCGTTTCGAGAAAAGGGAGAATAAGTTCTACCTGGTCCTTACCGTGAAAGAGCCCTCGGAGTGGGAGCTGGAGAGATGGGCCCTCGAAAGCGACCTGGAGGACTTCAAAAAGGTATTTCGCATATCACTTAAGTTGGAGGGGTCTGAATGATCTCGTCGGTTTTCGACAGAAAAAGGCTTTTTATCGGCCAGATCGAGCTGGAAGGCCAGAGGGCCATGGGCTATATCCTGTCCTGTGGTGACGTTATTGAGGCGGTAGGCCACGGGACGCCCCCTGCGGTCGAGGGCGTGGAGGTTGAGACCTTTCCCGAACCTATGACCATAAAACAGGGAGATTTCAACGCCCACTCCCACCCCGAACAGTCGATCTACACCGACTTGGTGGATAGGTCCTGGGACCTGGGAACCTGGTGCCGCAACACCATATATCGCTACAGCCCCTTTATAACCCCTAAGCAGGTCAGGCTGGCCTGTCGGAGGGCCTTCGGCAGGATGGCCCTGCTTGGTGCTTCATCGGTGATGGTGTCTTTCTACCTCCACGGAGGAAAGGGCAACGTAAACGATCGAGAGGTAATAGCCGCCGCAAAGGACGTAGGCATAAGGCTCATCTTCGGAAGGATGACCTACGACATGGTATCCCCTCAGGCCTACGAGGGAAAGAAAAAAGCCCAGGAGAGCTACTACGAATCCCCCGACCAGGGAGAGGCCTACCTGAGGGAGCTTATGGCCGACGAGGGACCGACGGTCATGGTCGCACCCGCGGTCCACAGCATGCACGCGTCCACCGCCCAGGCGATAGAGAGGGCCATAAACCTGGGATACGACCTCAAACGGCCGGTGCAGTTTCACCTCTCCGAGGACCAGGGAGACGTGGACATCTCCGTCAGCGAACACGGAGTCAGGCCGGTGGTTTTCCTTAAATCCATGGCCGACTCCCATCGGATCCCCGGTCTGGGGCGTCTGATATTCTCCGACTGCTGCTGGCTGGACGACCAGGAGAGATCCATAATGGCAAACTGCTCCATACCGGTGGTCCTGAACCCCAGGATGAACCACAGGGTCGGGGTGGGAGAGTCGGACCTGCCCTCGCTCCTCAGCTCTGGGATATCGGTGTTCGTGGGGACCGACGGCGAGGCCAGCAACGACGACCTATCGGTTCAGGGAGAGAGGGAATTCCTGAAGGGACGGTACAGCGGTGTGCTACCCTACTCGACGATAGAGGCCCTGGGCAGACAGCCCTTCCAGTTCCTGGACAGGGAGATAGGGCCCCTGTCACCGGGCCGACTTTGCGACTTCGTGGTTGAATCCGACGGTCGGACCTCCCACCTCTTCGTGGGGGCCGAGCCTGTGGTCAGGAACGGGGCCCTGGTAAACCTCGACATGGAGGGGGATATAGAGGCTCCCTTGGCGGAGGAGATAGAGGCCATGAAAAAAACGGTGGAAATATAGGCCGATCTGGCTTATAATATCCTCCGCATGTCGGTGATTGCCCCGTGGTGCAATGGCAGCACAACGGATTTTGGTTCCGTTGATCTTGGTTCGAATCCAGGCGGGGCAGCCAATACCAAATTTCATCAGTAATCATAGAACGTCATAGAGACTCAAAAGCCCGCTAAACAGCGGGCTTTTTTGCTATACTTATATCAAGGGCAATCATAGAGAATCGTACAAGCGCATGGGCAAACCGTACAATTCAACGTACAACGTTGCCGATAGATGCTGTTTCACCGTACAACCCTTGATAGGAGGCGGGCTCATGGCGTTAACTGATGCTACCATACGAAAAGCCAAGGTAAAGGAAAAACCGTACATGATCAAAGACGAAAGAGGGCTCTACATCGAGATAAGACCCTCTGGGCGCAGATTCTGGCGATTGCGATGCTGGGAGGATGGCAAGGAAAAGAAGAAGTCTCTGGGCGAATATCCAGCCCTGAGCCTTGCACAGGCCAGGCAACTGAGGGACGATATAAAGTCTTCTGGCCCTCTTGCCGGTGGGATGGTCACATTCAAAGACCTTGCCGAGGAATGGCTGGAAAAAAGAAAAAAGCCCACCTGTGTTCCCAAATATATCAGGGATCTATCGTATCGGATGGATACCTTCCTGGTCCCCTATATTGGCGGCGACGATGTACGGTCTATCTCCGCCCCGACGTTGCTCACCGTACTACGGAAGATCGAGGCCGAAGGGTTGCACGAAACGGCGCACAGGGTCCACCAGCTCGTCGGGCAGGTGATGCGCTATGGTGTGGCTACCGGTCGGTGTGAACGGGACATCTCCGCCGACCTTCGGGGGGCGTTGATGCCTTCCCAGGTAACCCATAGAGCAGCCATAATAGACCCGCAGGGGATAAGAGGGCTTGTTAGGGCGATTCGGGATCTCTCGTCTGTGGTGGTGCGTCATGCCCTGTTGGTTGGCATATACACTTTTGTTCGTCCCGGAGAGCTTCGACGGATGGAGTGGTCCGAGATTGACGGAGATCTATGGCGGAATCCAGCGGAGAAGATGAAGATGCGCCGCCCTCATCTAGTGCCTTTGTCTTCCCAGGTGCTGGATTCGCTGGAGAGGCTCCGTCTTTTCACCGGAGGGGGCAAGTACGTCTTCCCATCCATACGCACGTCTGAACGGCCTATGAGCGACGGGACCGTAAACGCCGCTTTGAGACGCATGGGATACGAAAAGAAGGAAGTCACCGGCCACGGCTTCAGAGCCATGGCCAGCACCATCCTAAACGAAAACGGTTGGCCACCGGATGTGATAGAGCGCCAGCTGGCTCATGTCCAGGAAAACCAAGTGAGAGCAGCCTACAACCATGCCGAGTACCTTCCGCAGAGGCGGGAGATGATGCAGTGGTGGGGAGATTGGTTGGATGAAAAAAGATAAAAGTCAACGTTGGTTATAAAACATCCTTGCTTCTGAACAAAGAACGGGCAAAGAACGTAAAACTCTAAAGGATGAGTAACACCAAGGGGTTAGCTAAAAACTATATCTGACTTTCACTCGTCTGGTAAGGTATTAGCAAACAACGTGCAAACAAAAAATCTTGGAAATGGCTATGCCCAAGAGGGAAGATATTTTCGTCCTTTATTACCTAC
>JAQUTB010000200.1 GCA_028709985.1 Dethiosulfovibrio sp. | reverse complement strand
TCCCCTGCTCCATGAGCTCGGTTAGCTTGTCGGAAAAGAGCCTGATGTTGCCGTAGACGGCGTACATGGCGGCCGCGTCGTCGGCGGTCACCCCGGCCAGCAAGCCCTGTATCTGCTCGTCGGTGGCGGAGAGTCCCTCCTCCTTGAGCCTGACCGACATAGCCCTCTCAAGCTCTACTAGTCTAGCCTCGTCCTGTTTTATGGCCTCCTCCTCCTCGGCGATCTGGTCGGTCAGGTCGTCTTTGCCCTTTTTCAGTAGCCCACCGGATTCGGGGGCGGAGACCCGCCTTTCCTTGAGGGAGGCTAGGTTGGCCCTCCTGCGGGAGAGGTCGGACTGCACCTCGGAGAACTCTTTTCTTAGGTCGCCGGTCTCAGAGTCGGTGAGTATGGTGACCACGTCCTGGAGGATAGCGTCTATTTTGTTCTCGTTTTTCGTCTTGTCGTTGCCGATCAGCCTCTCGTCGGGAAGGGAGTCGGAGTTATCCAACCTCTCAAGGGCAGAGTCCAGCTTTTTCATGGAGTCATCCCAGACCGAGGAGAACCGGTCCACTTCCTCGCCCTTTAGCCAAGAGGGCAGAGAGGGCATGGATGGGAGAGACATCTCCCATCCATGGGACTCGGAGCTGAGATCCAAAGCTAAAGCCATGGTGAGCCCCGCGAGTTTGAAGACTGGCATCATCTTAACGCAACGTCCTCACCGAGATGCTTCCCTCTTTAAGGGAGTTCAGCCTTATCACCAACGAGTCCAGGTGGGCTGTTCCATTCAGGAACTCGGCCATGCCGTCTTTTATCTCGTCGGTCTGAAGGAATATGCTGTTCATCTCAGCTATCTCCTTGACCACTTCCCTTATGTCGGCTATGGAGAAGGCCATCACAGCCATGACGTCCCCTTTTGAGAGCCCCTTCAGGTTATCCGGTAACGACGCAGGTTCGTCGGCTTTTTCGTAGTCCAAGGCCCCAAAAAGCAGTCTATCCTTGTCCACCGCCACTGTGACGCTGGCCATGCCGTTCATGGCGTAGACCTTGTCCCATCCCGGAATGGTCCTTTCTTTAAGTCCCACAGGGGGAGTCATGGCGAGAACTCTGGGAAGTGCCTCTATCACCTTGGAGAGGACCTCTTTTTTATCGGGCTCTATCTGGATGAATGCTCCGGGCACGTCACCTATGGGGCTCCTGCTGCGTCCACCGAAGACCATGGAGATACGCCCTCCCAGGAGGTCCAGGATGTCGTCCAGGGTCAATCCCGTCATCTCGGTCATCTGGGCCAGCACCGCGTCCAGATTCTCCCCGGGCATCTCCGCCTCAAGGGCTTTTCTGAGCGTCGCCTGGTCGAGCCGGCTGAGCCTGGCTGCCATAAATCCGAGGATCTTTCCGCCTAGGAGAGGCACGTCATCGCCCAGCTGAGCCATGGGGAGCTCTATGGCTGGATCGACGAAGAGATCAACCGCGTTGGTGAGCCATCTGCCTGTAACCTCGTTCTCCAATCTGGAGAATACCATCTCAAACGAGAGGGGATCGGGGCTGAACAGAGGAACTCCCTCTCCCTCAAGCTCGGTGCGGATCATCTCGTTGGATATCCACCCTCTCATCTGCACCAAAGGACTATCCGCAAGGGATGTCTTATAGTTCAAGGAGGATATCTTTCCCGACGCCGAGTCCAACATAGAGTTGAGCCCCTGCTCGGACAGGGAGACCAATACCGTCTTGCCGTCGCCCTTCCACAGCGCCGTGTAGAGATCCGGCGCACCGTCAGAGAGCTGGACTATCGCCAGAGGGTCAAGCTCCGACTTTAGGTTGCCCTCAAAGGGCTTCAGCGAAAGGTCATCCCCGGTTTCCTCGGCTATCTGGGATACGACGACCCTGATGGCCTCGGACGGGTCCAGTCCCTCGACCGGCCTGATTACGCCGTATATCTCGGGGATTCCGTCTTTCATCATCACCACAGACAGAGCTCCTTCGGCCAGAGGGGGAACCTGATCCATCATGGCCTTGAGACCCTCCTCAGGGACGGCCTTTCCAGCGAGCTCTACCACCATGTCGAGAGGGTTCTCCCAACGGACGAAGAGCTTTAGGTCCCTCTCGTCCTGGGAAGGCAGGAAGGACACCACGTCCTTGACTCCCGAGATCGGCGGTACTGCCACTGCCCCTCCAGACGGCAGGGACGACACGGAGGACTCCAATTTCTCAAGAGGGGTCTTCTTTGCCGGCTTTTCCGCCAGCTCCGGGAAGGCTCTGTCGTAGCTCTCACTCTCACCTATGAACTTGCCGCCCTCCAGGGTATAGGTCCTCCTGTAGTCGAAGACCCGCACCCTCTCGTCGGGGTAGGTCAAGGTCAGTCTGTCGGAGACGTCCAGACGGAACTGGTCCCCTTTTTCGACTGCCTCACCGACGGAGACGTCGCTAAATTCCGCGACCACGTCCATTCCGTTGAGCCTCAACACCCACGACTCTACGTCCTTTCCAAAATCGCTGTCGCGATCGATGTAGTCGTACAGCCGCTCAACCTTGCCGTCGGATACCGATTCCTCGAAGGCGGAATAGTACCCCTCGACAAAGTTGGATAGCTCCGAGCCGCTGGCAGCGGTCAGAAGGGCCATGGACATCAAAATCCCCGCGACGAGATGGATCCACGCTCTTTTTCTCACTTTAAATACCTCCTCGTGAATTGATGATGTTTCACTCTATTATGACACAGCCGATCCCGCTTATACAGTGGTATTCATCAGCCTGCTCTCTATCTCGGCTATAACCCTGTTTTTGTCCTCGATCCACTTAGGAGCGATGAGCCTCTCTCCCCTAACGTCCGCGGCTATCCTCTGCACCACGAAACGGTGTCCCTCCTCGTCTATGACCTTTGCTACCTTTTCGGCGTAATCCTCCATAGATAGGGGCTTAAATCGTCCGCTGAGATATTCCTTTTCAAGCTCGGTGTCCTTTAGGACGTAGAGGGGGTGGAACTTTATCCCGGTCACGCCTCTGTCCAAAAGCCACCTGGCGGACCTAAGGAGCTGATCCTCAGCCTCCCCCGGGATTCCCGCTATCAGGTGAGAGCACACCGAGAAGGGCCGTCCTTCACAGTCGGCGAGCGCCTCCTCGACGGAGCTAAGATCGTGGCCCCTTCTCAACCAGGCAAGCCCCAATTCGTCGGTGGTCTGGACGCCGAGCTCAAGCCACACCTGAAAGTCGGGGCGAGAGAGGGAGGAAAGGTAGTCCACCGCCCATGGAGAGACCAGGTCTGGCCTGGTCCCGACCGATAACCCTACAACCGGGACAAATCGACCGGCCTCCACCGTAGCACGCTCCACCGCCTGTACTAGACGATCCGGTGGGCCGTAGGTAGCCGAGTAGCTCTGGAAGTACAGGATGCAGAACCTGGCCTTATAGTGGCCAAGGGCGGACTTCATCCCCCTGGCGATCTGGTCCTCAAGTGACTCTCCCCTAAGCCAGGCCCCTGTGCCTCCTCCCGACGCGTCGCAGAATATACAGCCTCCGGCGGATAACCCATCCCTGTTGGGACAGCCGGAACCTATGTCGATGCATATCTTCTGGACCCTTCCACCGAAGTGATCCCTAAGCTCCTTTGACCATTTACGATAGATACAATCATCCCCTGACGTTAGGTCAACGACCCCATTATAGGTTAAATTATACATCCTCCAACGAGGTGAGAACAGGAAGATCGTAGACCTCAGGGCGAAAGGGTGGTAATCTGGTGGGATAAGAAGGGAACATGGAGGGGAAAACATGGATAATACGATAGATTTAGGTAAAAAAGACGAGATAATGAAGGCCTTAAAGGACAGCGGCTTTCGGATGACAAAACAGAGGGACCTAATAGTATCCGCCATACTGGAAAAGTGCGATAGCCCAGTGCCTCCTGGGATACAGGAGGTACTGTCGAAGGTGCAGGAACAGGACGGATCCATAGGGATGGCTACGGTATACAGGACTGTGGAGGTCCTGTCCAGGCTTGGCTTCGTGAGCCTGATAGACCAGGGGGACGGCTTCAACCGCATAACCCTCGCCGAGGGGAAAATCACCATCCACGCCTTCTGCCGGTGCTGCGGCAAGTCAGTGCCTGTGCCGGAGGAGGAAAAACTCATAGAGGTAATATCAAGCCTGGTGAAGGGCGATAAATTTACACTTCTACCCCAGACGTTCAGGATATGCGGGCTCTGCTCGGACTGCCGAGACAGCGACATAGCCAGGGATCTGCCGGGAAGGCGAAGAGGACGGGGGCAGGGTCGAGGTTGTCGCTGTAGGGGTGGTAAAACCACCGATTGACAAAAGCCTTCTAAGGCCCTATTCTGTCGGTTGTAAGAATCATTCTCATATACTCACGCAGAAGAGAGGGTTTTCGTCATGAAGATAGCTTTCCCAGTGGAGAGAGGGCAGATATGCGCCCATT
>JAQUTB010000199.1 GCA_028709985.1 Dethiosulfovibrio sp. | reverse complement strand
GGGGGAGGTCTTCGTGGTTATGGGACTCTCCGGCAGCGGAAAGTCGACCCTGATCAGGAGCATCCTTCGGCTGGTGACCCCTACGTCGGGGAATATCGTGGTGGATGGCCTGAACGTGTCGTCCATGGGGGAAAAGGAGCTTGTCGATTTTCGAAGAAACCATGTGGCCATGGTCTTTCAGCATTACGGTCTGTTGCCCCATCGAAATGTGCTCCAAAACGTCGCCTTTGGGCTTAAGCTCAAGGATGTACCCCAAAAGGAGAGGTTGGAAAGATCTATGGCCGCTCTTGAGAGGGTTGGTCTGAAAGGATGGGAGAGCTATTACCCATCTTCGCTTAGCGGAGGCATGAGGCAGAGGGTCGGAATCGCCAGAGCCATAGTGATGGATTCTCCGATACTGCTGATGGACGAGCCCTTCAGTGGGTTGGATCCTCTGATACGTAGGGAGATGCAGGACGAGCTCGTCCGTCTTCAGGAGGAAATGCATAAAACCATATTCTTCGTGACCCACGATCTGGACGAGGCGATGAGGCTGGGAGACAGGATGGCGGTCATGAAAAACGGCGAGATAGTCCAGTTAGGTCACCCATCGGATATATTGGCCAATCCCGCTGACGAGTACGTGTCAAGGTTCGTCCAGGACAAGAGAGACCAGCTCAGAAAGGCCGACGAAAGGGCCATGGCTAGAGCTCAGGAGGTGGCTGCCCATGTTTCCTAGTGGTTGGAGTTTTCACGTTGCCCCCTACGTCAACAACGCTGTTGACTGGCTTCTCGGTCGCTTCTCCACCGCTTTTGACACGATTTCTATGTTTATCTCCTCCGTTTTGTCCGGTATTCAAAACGCACTCAATTTTATCCCATGGTGGCTGTACGTGGTGTTGGTAGCTTTCGCGGTATGGAGATCGACAGGGAAAAAACTGTCTGCCCTGATATTGGCCTCTCTGACCGTGTTCATAGGGCTCTTCGGACTTTGGGCTTTGGCCCTCGAGACGTTGTCAATTATCCTGGCCTCTGTGTTGATCTCGCTGATCCTCGGAATACCCCTTGGGGTGATGATCGCGGAGTATCCACGGTCGGCCTCGTTTATGAAGCCACTACTAGATGGCATGCAGACCATGCCCAGCTTCGTCTACCTCATACCGGCGATGATGTTCTTCGGTCTCGGTAAGGTCCCGGCGGTCTTCGCCACCCTCATATACTCGATGCCTCCGGTAATAAGGTTGACGGCTCTAGGGCTTCAGCAGGTCCCCAAACCGGCTCAGGAAGCCGCCATCGCCTACGGAGCCACCAGATGGCAACTCCTCAAGGAGGTCAGAATTCCACTTGCTATGCCGGGCATAATGGCCGGCATAAACCAGACCACCATGATGGCACTGGCTATGGTGGTGGTATGTGCGATGATAGGGGCCAGAGGTTTGGGCCAGGAGGTCCTGCTCTCGATCAACCGTATCGACGTGGGCAGAGGATTTGAGTCGGGCATGAGCATAGTCATCATGGCTGTGGTTATTGACAGGATCACACAGGGATTGGGTAAAAAATGGGAGCCTAAAAAGAGATAACTGTCAACCTTAAGTTGTTTTTGGTTGACAATAGCGTATCGATACTGTATCCTCATCGTCGTTGGCAAAATTCCACGGCGATGAGGTGTTTTTTTATGAGGATAAGATCCAGAGATATGGTTTTAGTGGCCCTGTTTGCGGGACTGACCGCAGTGGGGGCTTTCATCAAAATACCGATCGGACCTGCACCGATCTCCCTTCAAAATTTTTTCTCCCTGATGGCCGGAGCCCTTTTGGGGGCCAGATGTGGCGCTCTATCCCAAGCGATATATATAGGCATGGGGTTGATGGGCGTGCCGATTTTTACCTCCGGGGGAGGGCTTTCCTACCTCATGAGCCCGACCTTTGGCTTTTTAATCGGTTTCGTTATATGTGCCTGGGCCGTTGGAAAATGGATGGAGGGCAGGAACCCTTCCATGTTGAATTTTTTTATCGGATCGGTCATAGGCTCCGTCCTGATCTACGCCGTTGGGGTTCCCTGGATGTATTTGATACTGACGAAGATCTCTGGCGTGGAGATGAGCTTTTTGAGGGCAGTGAAGTTGGGGTGCCTGGTCTTTATGCCAGGGGATTTGGCTAAAATTGCAGCCGTTTCCTGGCTAGCCAGCAAAATAACCCCCAGAATAGCCCATCTGTGACATATTGTTTGCCCGTGATGCCGTAAGGTATCGCGGGTTTGTTTTTAAGGGACTAAAGATAACAAAAGCAAACAGATGCGACGTTAACGAAAAACTTAGGCTCTTGTCTCCTTTTTGGGAGTTCAGCGTTTGACAATTTTTCTTCAGAGGGCTAAAGTTGAGAAGGCCTAGATGGCCTAATTCTATCTAAGGGGGCAGGTTCATGAAGAGGTATTGCGTTTTATTGTTGGGCGTCTTTATGGTAGTGGCTATGGCATCGGCTTCTCTGGCCGACGCTGCGTTCCACATCGGCATCTGTACCGGTACGGTTTCCCAGTCGGAGGACGATCTCAGAGGTGCTGAGGCCATGATAGCCAAATACGGCGACGTGGCAAACGGGGGCATGATCAAGCATATCACCTATCCCGATAACTTTATGCAGGAGATGGAGACCACCATCTCCCAGATAGCCTCCTTCGCTGACGATCCCTTGATGAAGGTCGTCATCGTCAACCAGGGCATCCCTGGGACCACCGAGGCTTTCCGTAGGATAAGGGAGAAGAGGGACGACATCCTTCTCTTCGCAGGAGAGGCCCACGAGGATCCCGGCGTCATCGAGAGCATCGCCAACCTTGCTGTCAACGCTGACAACATCGCTCGTGGTTATCTGATAATAGCGGCTGCCCAGAAGCTGGGAGCCACCGATTTCGTCCATATCTCCTTCCCTCGCCACATGAGCTACGAGCTTCTCTCTCGCCGTCGTAACATCATGGAGGAGGCCTGTAAGGACCTGGGCATGAACTTCCACTTTGAGACCGCTCCAGACCCGACCAGCGACGTCGGTGTGGCAGGAGCCCAGCAGTTCATACTTGAGAAGGTCCCTGCTTGGCTCGATAAGTACGGCGACAAGACAGCATTCTTCTGCACCAACGACGCTCACACCGAGCCCCTCCTCAAGAGGATAGCTGAGGGCGGCGGATTCTTCATCGAGGCCGACCTCCCCTCTCCTCTCATGGGATATCCTGGGGCACTGGGAGTCGAGCTTGCCGACGTTAAGGGCGACTTCCCCGCGATCCTCAAGAAGGTTGAGCAGGCAGTCGTAGATCACGGTGGGGCAGGCCGTATGGGAACCTGGGCCTACTCCTACGGTTACACCAACTCGATAGCTCTTATCGAGTTTGGCCGCCAGTGTGTGGACAACGGAATAGACAACAAGAACTTCCGTCGTAAGTTCAGGAAAGAGGACCTTTTCGCAGCCTACTCTGAGGCGACTCCCGGAGCTCAGTGGAGCGGAAGTTACTACACCGACGTCCAGACCGGCGTCGAGAAGAAAAACCACGTTCTCCTCTATCAGGATACCTATATCTTCGGCAAGGGCTATCTTGAGATGACTAGCGTGGAGGTTCCGGTAAAATACTTCTCCGTGAAGTAGTGGTTTAGTTAAGCGATACTGTGAGGGGGAGATAGGGAGATCGTCTCCCCCTCTGTCTTTGAAGTCTTCCTTCCGTTAGGCATTCAAATTCCATTTTTTGGGTTTCGACAGGCTTTATTTTTACGATTTTTTCGGGCGTTATCGCGGCCGACAGGCTGGGTTTGCCCGTCTTACGAGGTGAGTTATATGGCATCAGGACCGCTTTTAAGGGTAGAGGGGGTCGGGAAGGCCTACTTTAGCAACAGAGTGCTCAAGAACGTCAACTTCACCCTGGAAAAAGGACAGATACTGGGGCTCGTCGGTGAAAATGGGGCCGGCAAGTCGACATTGATGAACATCCTTTTTGGCATGACGGTCATAAAGGAGACAGGGGGATACGAGGGGGATATCTTCGTAGACGGGGAGAAAGTCTCCTTCGAGAGCCCTTTTGACGCGCTAAAGGCAGGGATAGGGATGGTCCACCAGGAGTTTTCCCTTATCCCGGGCTTCTCCGTAGCGGAGAACGTCGTGTTGAACAGGGAGCCAACCAAGTACAACTTTTTGGTGGAGGCTTTCGGGGACAGATTACGTACCCTGAATAGGGAAGAGATGGTCAGCAGGGGCAAAAAAGCCATAGATAAGCTGAACGTAGCCCTGAACGCCGAGGCCCTTATATCGGAGCTACCGGTCGGGTATAAGCAGTTCACCGAGATAGCTCGGGAGATAGACAAGGAGAAAACCAGGCTATTGGTCCTGGACGAGCCTACCGCGGTCCTGACCGAGTCGGAGGCGGACACCCTTTTGGCTTCCATGAGGCGACTGGCAGGCATGGGTATATCCATCATTTCCATATCC
>JAQUTB010000198.1 GCA_028709985.1 Dethiosulfovibrio sp. | reverse complement strand
AGAGTGCTGTTGGTGACCGATCCGGGGGTTATCGAATCTGGCTGGACCGAGAGGGCCTGGCGATC
Source organism: Dethiosulfovibrio sp. (assembly GCA_028709985.1). GTDB lineage: Bacteria > Synergistota > Synergistia > Synergistales > Dethiosulfovibrionaceae > Dethiosulfovibrio. The sequence goes on along the minus strand of JAQUTB010000198.1, from coordinate 4,389 downwards.
CCTCGACGAGGAAGGGGTGGAGTGGACCGTATTCTCCGATCTGTCGCCCAACCCCAGAACCTCACAGGTAATGGCAGGAGTGGAAGCCTATATATCCGGAGGATGCGACGGCCTCGTGGCGGTGGGTGGAGGCAGCCCCATGGACACCGCCAAGGGCATAGGCATAGTCGTCTCCAACGGGGGCAACATACTGGACTACCAGGGTGTCGACATGGTGGCGGTTCCAATCCCACCTTTGATCTGCGTTCCGACCACAGGAGGAAGCTCCGCCGATGTCTCTCAGTTCGCCATAATCAACGACGAGAGCAGGGGAGTCAAGGTCGCCATAGTGAGCAAGGCGATAGTTCCAGACATCGCCCTGGTGGACTTTGAAACCCTTTCCACTATGGACCGATACCTCACTGCCTGCACCGCCTTAGACGCCCTCACCCACGCCATGGAAGCCTACGTCTCGACGGGAAGTTCGGTGGTCACGGACCTTCACGCCCTTGCCGCGGTGGAGATAATATCCCGCCATCTCCTGATTGCCCTTGACAGCGACGAGCACAGAAAGCCCATAATGATGGCGAGCATGGAGGCAGGACTGGCATTCTCAAACGCAAGTCTCGGAGCGGTCCACGCCATGGCCCACGCCCTTGGGGGATATCTGGACCTGCCTCACGGAGAATGCAACGCCCTGTTGCTGGCATCGGTGGTGGAGAAAAACTTCCCAGGCGCACCGAAGAGGTACAGAGTACTCGCCGAGACCACAGGGGTTTCAATCGAAGGGCTCTCCGACGACCAGGTCAGGGACGAGCTAGTCCGGTTTATACTTTCCTTTAGGGAAAAGGCGGGAATCGTCGGTGGGCTGAGGGACAGGGGAGTTACTCTAGACCAGATACCGACCCTGGCAGCTCACGCCTTTCAGGACCCCTGCATGGTGACAAATCCCATACCATTTGATAAAAATGAACTGGAGGACATATATGTCAGGGCACTATGACGACGAAAAAGACCTAAGGCTCAGGATAGTCGGCCTCGGCGGGGTCTCGGGCCGTAAGAGCTATTACCCCGAGCTTCAGAAGAAAGTCAGAGAGCTCGAGAGGGAGATATCGGAGAGAAGGGCTATAGAGGCGGAGCTCAGGGCCCTTAAAGCCTACCTCTACAACGTCATAGACTCTATGCCGTCGGTCCTGATCGCAGTTGACCCCGATGAGGTGGTCACACAGTGGAACCTCGGCGCTGAGACGTTCTCCGGCATAAGGGCATCCGATGCGGTAGGCAACCCACTGTCGTCGGTATTGCCCTCCATAGAGCCAAAGTTGGAGGGGATAAGAAAGGCATTGGCCGACAAAAAGCCCGTATCCATGAAGAAGATACCCTCCCACTATGGGGACGATATCCGCTTCGAGGACGTGACGATCTATCCCCTTGTGGCTAACTGCCTGGACGGAGCGGTCATAAGGATAGACGACGTTACCGAGCAGGTCCAGCTTGAGGAGATGATGATACAGTCGGAGAAGATGCTCTCAGTCGGAGGGCTTGCCGCTGGGATGGCCCACGAGATAAACAACCCACTGGCCGGAATACTCCAGGGCGTGGCGGTCCTCAAAAACAGGCTGCTTTCGACAATGCCAGCGAACCTCAAGTCGGCGGAGATCGCCGGCATAGACATGGAGTGCCTTCTGCGCTACATGGAGGACAGAAAGATAACCGACATGCTGTCCTCCATACAGGAGTCCAGCGAGAGGGCAGCCTACATAGTCAAAGAGATGCTGAATTTCGCCAGAAAAGGCAGGGACGCAGTCCACTGCGACCTGTGCTCCCTGATGGACAGGACTTTAGAGCTCGCCAGAAACGATTACGACCTCAAGAAAAAGTACGACTTCAGGAATATCGTCGTGGAGAAAGACTACGATCCCGAAATGCCAAGCGTTCTGTGCGAGCCTGGTCAGATACAGCAGGTCTTGCTCAACCTGATGAAAAACGCCTCTCAGGCCATGTGGGAAAGCGGGGCATCGGAGCCAAAGCTCTCCCTATCGGTGCAGGTCAGGGGAGACCTAGCCAGGATGTCGGTACAGGACAACGGCCCTGGGGTGTCGGAGGAAACAGCAAAGAGGATATTCGAGCCCTTTTTCACCACAAAGAAGGTGGGAGACGGGACTGGACTTGGGCTCTCGGTTTCCTACTTTATAGTGACGGAAAATCACGGAGGATCTATGTACCTTGAGAGGCCAGAGAACGGCGGATGTCGTTTCATAGTGGAGATCCCCCTTGTGAGGGAGGGATAGCTTTGGTGAGGGTTATGGTGGTGGACGACGACCCAGGGGTCTGCTCCAGCCTCGGGGCTTTCCTGGAGGACTGGGAGATGGAGGTAATAACCTTCGGAAGTGGAGAGGAGGCCCTGGAGTGGTTGAAGTCGGGGGAAATCCAGGTAGCGGTGGTGGACCTCAGGCTACCGGGGATCTCGGGAGACCAGCTTATCCCTATATTGAGAGAAATTTCACCAAATTTACCCTGTATAATATACACTGGATCGACCGATTTTACCGGTGTCCCGGAACTGCGTGACGTCCCGATATACAAAAAACCCATATCGGACCTATCGATACTGGTGGAACGCATAATGGCCTTAGCGAAAGGGAGATGACGAAGTGGCATCCATACTTGTGGTAGACGACAACGTTTCCGTACAGCAGAGCCTTGCCCTCTGTCTTGAGGATTGGGGCTACGACGTCTCGACGGCCTCATCCGGCAATGAAGCCCTGGACTCCCTGGAAAAATCACTGCCCGATCTGATCCTCCTGGATATAATGATGCCTGGCATGTCCGGCCTGGACGTTTTGGAGCGAGTAGTGCCAAGGTTTCCCAACCTCCCCGTCATAATGGTATCGGGAGATGGAGACGTCTCGGACGTGGTCCAGGCTATCAGGCTCGGCACCTGGGACTACCTGATGAAACCCATAACCGACATCGCGGTCCTCCGCCACGCCGTCGAACAGGGACTGTCAAGGGCCAGGCTCAAGAGGGAAAACCACGAGTACCGGCAGAGACTAGAGAAGCTGGTGACCTCCCAGACCGAGGAGCTTCGCAGGGTATCGGACACACTGAGATCACAGAGGCAGATCGACGATCTCACGGGGTTGCCCAACAGACTGCTTTTTCTGGACCGTCTGGCCATGGCGGTATCCTCAGTCGACAGCGACGATATGGTAGGGCTTTTCCTTTGCGATCTGGACGACTTCGGCTATATCAATGGGTCTTTCGGCCACGCTGTGGGAAACGAGGTTCTGATAGAAATAGGTCGAAGGTTTGCCAGCATCGAGAGGGCGGGTTATTCGGTCGCCAGGGTGGGGAGCGACGAGTTTGCCCTTCTGGTCACCGGAATCAAGGACCGATCCTCGGTTTTCGCCATAGCGGAGGAGATAGGGCAGATCTTCTCCGACCCTATATTGACAGCTGGGCACAGGGTGGACATATCAATGAGCTGTGGCGTCGCCATATACCCTGACGACGGAAAAAACGGGGACGACATATTGACCCACGCAGGGGTTGCCCTTCAGGCAGCCAAGATAGCGGGGAAGGGCTCCTTCAGGCTTTTCTCCCAGTCCCTTTCGTCGGAAGCTCAAAGATACTTCCAGATGGGAACCTTCATGAGGGAAGCCCTGGACCGTGAGGAGTTCGAGGTTTACTACCAACCTACGATCAACGCCAACGACGGCAGGATAGGCGGAATGGAGGCCCTGCTGAGATGGCGATCAAGCCACCTTGGACGTTTCATAATGCCCGATGAGTTCATCCCAGTGGCGGAGGAGCTTGGGATGATAGTCCCCCTGGGGGAATGGGTTCTCAGAAAAGCCTGCTCACAGTCGATAATATGGCTCAATTCCTTCGGAAAGCTCAGGCTCTCTGTGAACCTGTCAGCCCGTCAGTTTAGGGATCCGGCGCTGGTCGTTAAGGTGTCGAACATACTTAAAGAAACCGAGTTTCCCCCCGACTGTCTAGACCTGGAGCTCACGGAAAACATACTGATAAAGTCGGAGGAGAGGTCGGCAGAGGTAATGCACCGACTTGTAGACATGGGGATGGGCATATCCATAGACGACTTTGGGACCGGCTACTCCTCCATGAGCTATCTCAAAAGATTCCCGGTCCGACGACTGAAGATAGACCGGTCCTTCATCTCAGGGATAGCGGACGACCAGGATGACTTGGCGATAACCGAGGCTATAATCACCCTTGGACACGCCCTGGGCAAGGAACTGGTCGCGGAGGGGGTCGAGACGGAGGAGCAAAGAGACCTGCTGAAGGGGATGAGCTGCGATGTCCTTCAGGGATTTCTCTACAGTCCACCTGTCCCAGCTGATCGTTTTGAAGGACTTTTAATGCGCAACCGAGGGAGCCTCTAAA
>JAQUTB010000197.1 GCA_028709985.1 Dethiosulfovibrio sp. | reverse complement strand
GTAGGGATGGACCTTAGAGATACCGTCCAGCACGACCCTGTCCCTTATCACGACAAAATGGACCGGACGGCCGTTTCCGGCGCTGGGAGCGGCGGAGGCGCAGCGGATAAGCGCGTCTATTTTCTCCTTCTCCACAGGGCGATCCTCGTACCTTCTGATGCTCCTTCGACCTAAAATAGCGTTAACCACGTTGTTGTCCATGACGACAAACCTCCTTCTAGGGGATGTCCCGGAAAGTCCGGGAACTTAACGACCTCAGGTCCTCCAGAGTAAGGTCAAGCGGCTTGCCCGCCTCCCTGGATCGGTTCCTGAGCAAATATGAGGGATGGAAGATAGGTCTGACCAACACCTCCACACCGGCGAAAACCGCTCTGTGAAACCTGCCCCTCAGCGAGGTGATCCCTTCCTTCGTGTCCAGAAAAAGCCTGGAGGGCACGTTACCGACCGTCACCACGATCTCGGGCCGCAAAAGCCACACCAGCTCCTGGAGCCACCCGAGACAGGCCGAAACCTCACCTGGTTTTGGGGCCCTGTTCTCGGGGGGACGACATCTCACGACGTTGGAGATAAAGACCGATTCCCTTGGGACACTGGCCTCCTCCATGAGCTGGGACAGGAGACGGCCCGATCTGCCCACAAAAGGACGGCCCGAAACATCCTCCTCAGCGCCCGGCCCCTCACCCACGAAGAGGACCGAGCTTTCCCTCGGCCCCTCGCCGAATACCACGTTGGTCCTGGTCAGGTGAAGAGGGCATTTTACGCATCCTCTCACCGCCACCTCAAGCTCGTCCCAGGTCATGTCTAACTCCCCATGGAAAGCAGGACCACCCCGGAGAGGATCGCCCCTACGCCGATGAGCTTGAATAGGCCCAACGTCTCTCCAAACACCAAAACCGACATGGAGAGGACCACCAGATAGACCACGCCGGACATGAGCGGATAGGCCACAGACAGGTCGACCCGAGACAGGGCCGCGCTCATGAACACGAAGGAGACGCCAAAAAGGGCCACTCCCCCGATAGCCCAGGGGTTGGTCAGGATCTGCCATACGGCCATCACCGCTCCTCGGTCCATAAGATCGCCCCTGTGGCCGAAGCCGGCCTTCATCATCGAGCTGGCCGCAGCGTTTGTAAGGGCCGACCCGATTATCATACCGAACCCCATCATATCCAAGAGAATCACCCTTTCCGAAGCAAATTGCAAATCTACCTCATACCGTATATGATCTTTTCCAGATCGAGCCCTATGGCCCATTATACCAAGGTCGATCTCCATTTCTGGAAATAATTTTGGAGGTAGTACTTTCGTGTTCAAATCCCATAGAAACAACCTCTTGCTGCTCGCGGCGCTGTCGTCTCTCATGTTCTTCTGGATGTTGGGAGGACACGGCCTCCTGGAGCCCGACGAGGGACGTTACAGCGAAATACCAAGGGAGATGATGGAGACAGGCGACTATGTTACCCCCAGGCTCAACGGGGTCCTCTACTTCGAGAAGCCGGTGCTGCACTATTGGCTGACCGCCTCGGCCTTCGCGGTTATGGGCAAGACCGAGTTAGCCTCCCGTTTTTGGCCCGCAGCTCTGGCTGTGGCGGGCGTTTTGTTCACCTACTGGCTGGGGGCATACCTCTACGGAAAGAGGGCCGGCCTAGCCGCGGGGGTCATCCTGGCGTCGTCGCTGCTCTACTTCGCCATAGCCCAGATAAACCTCACCGACATGCCGGTCAGCGCGTTTATAACGATGGCCATGGTGGCCTTCCTGATGGCCCGGCTTAGTGATCGAAGGTGGCTGCTCCTGTTCTACGCCGCCATGGCGCTGGCGGTGCTCACCAAGGGGCTTATAGGCGTAGTCCTCCCCGGAGCGGTCATCTTCTGGTACATGATAGCGACCAGAAGGTGGTCCATAATCAAGGACACCCTGTATCTTCCTGGTATAGCTCTGTTCTTCGCCATCACGGTTCCGTGGTTCTGGGCAGTCTGTCGGGCCAACCCCGATTTCTTTCACTTTTTCTTCATACACGAGCACTTTATCCGTTACGCCACCAAGGTCCACGGCCGCTACGAGCCGGCTTGGTTTTTCATACCGATCCTTCTGGTTGGGACAATTCCCTGGACGGGATTCATACCTCAGGCGTTAGCTCAGGCCTTTAAGGGCAGGGATAACGGGGAGGAGTCGTCCTGGGCCGGGGTATATCTGGTTCTGTGGTTCGCCGTGATATTCGCCTTTTTCTCCCTGTCCAGCTCCAAGCTCATCCCCTATATAGTACCGGTGCTACCCCCTCTGGCCATACTGGTCGGACGGACTGTGGTCGGTATATGGGACGGAGGCGACCGGAGGTCCATCCTCGTCGGCCTGTCCCTCTCGTCGCTCCTGACGGTGCTGTTCGGAGCGGCCTTCGTGGTCTATCCCTACGTCCAGGACAGGCTGCCATCGGAGCTTCTGATACCCCAGCTGGTACACAAGGGTATAATCCTCCTGGTCGGGACCGCTATGGCATGGTGGGCCTACAGAAAGGGATCGCTGGGAAAGGTCCTGATCTGCCTCGCCCTAACCGGCGTCTTCTTTACCTTCTCTTTCAAGACGGGTTTTTCCCTCTACGACAGGATAAACTCGTCCAGACAGCTAAGCGATATAATAAAGCCCCATCTGACCCAGGACGACCTGGTGGTTCAGTACGGAGAGTACAACCAGGGGATACCTTTCTACCTGGAGAGGCGTAACGTGCTGGTAAATTACCTGGGAGAGCTGGAGTTCGGCGCTAAGAGGGAGACAGACCCATCGTGGTTTATCGATGGTCAGGAGTTTCTGGCTCTGTGGAAAGGGGACAGGCGGGTTTTCGTCGTGATCCCAGCCAGGGTATGGCCCCAGGTCCAGGAAAAGCTGGACGGAGCTTTTATCCTGGGGACCAACTGGACGAAAAAGGACATGGTCGTGACCAACAGACATATCGAGGAGGAGTAACGATGAGAGACAGCTTTTTGCCCTTCGCCCGTCCCGACGTGGACGAGGAATCTATAGAGGATCTCTGTCAGTCAATAAGGTCGGGATGGCTGACCACCGGGCCCAAGACCCAGGCCTTCGAGGAGGACTTTTCAAAGACAGTGGGAGCTACCTACTCAGTATCGGTTAACTCTGCCACAGCGGGCCTTCATCTAGCCTTTCTGGCCCTGGGTATAGGGCCTGGGGATGAGGTCATAACGACCCCTATGACCTTCGTTGCCACTGTGAACGCCGCCATATGGGCGGGAGCCAGGCCAGTTTTGGTGGACATAGACCCTAAAACCCTGAACATGGACGTGGAACGGCTTGAGAGAGCCGTCACCGATAGGACCAAAGCCCTGGTGCCGGTCCACTTCGCAGGTCTACCCTGCGACATGGATCCGATAGAGGCCCTGGCGGAAAAACACGGCCTGGCCATAGTGGAGGACGCAGCCCACGCCCTTGGGGCCAGCTATAAAGGCAGGTCGATAGGGGCCGACAGAGGACCGAGGCGGTGCTCTGTCTTCAGCTTCCACCCTACGAAAAACATAACCACAGGCGAGGGAGGCATGGTCTGCACCTCCGACGAGGACGTGGCGGAGAGAATCTCCGTCCTAAGGCAACACGGCATGAGCAAGGGAGCATGGAACAGGTACGCCGCCAAGGGCAACCCCCACTACGACGTCCTGTTCCCTGGCTTCAAGGCCAACATGTTGGACATCCAGGCAGCCATAGGCAGAGGACAGCTGAAAAGGCTCCCCTCCTTCAACTCCAGGAGGAAGGCCATAGTGGACCGATATCGAGAGGCCTTTAAGGACCAGCCCGGGCTTACCCTACCGGGAACGCCGTCCTACGACCACGTCCACAGCTGGCACATCTTCACCCCTCTGGTGGACGTGGAAAAACTGGACATAGACAGAGACGGCTTCATGGCCGCCATGAGGGAGCTCAACCTTGGGACGGCGCTTCACTACCAGGCGCTGCACCTGTTTTCCTACTACCAGAATATCTACGGCTGGAGAAGGGGCGACTTCCCCAACGCCGAGATGGTCTCGGACAGGATAGTCTCCCTGCCCCTGTTCCCGGCTATGACCGACTCTGACGTGGAGGACGTCGTGGACGGGGTCCGAGTTGTGATGGAGAGCCATCTATGAGACCGGAGCTATCCCTGGTAATTCCGGTCTACAACGAGGAGGAATCGCTGCCGGAGCTGTTCAACCGGACACTCAAGGTTCTGAAGGGACTGGGCAAACCCTACGAGCTCATACTGGTGGACGACGGCAGCAAAGACCGCTCCTTGGCTCTGTGCCTGGGCCTTCGGGAGAGGGAGGGCTCCGTCAGGGTGGCCTCCATGAACGGCAACTTCGGCCAGCACATGGCCATAATGGCCGGCTTCTCCCTGGCCCGGGGGGAGATGATTATAACCATGGACGCCGACCTCCAGAACCCCCCAGAGGAGATCCCAAAGCTCATAAGGGCCATGGAGCGAGGCCACGAC
>JAQUTB010000196.1 GCA_028709985.1 Dethiosulfovibrio sp. | reverse complement strand
AGGGACTTAAGCTCTCTCAGGAGCTCCAGATAATCGGAGTGATCGCAGTCCATACCGGGGCAGGGCTCTGGGGTCATGCAGGATCGATCTCTACAGGTTCCCTGCGTGAGCTGCTTCCGGCATGAAGGGTGGCGAAAGTTGGCGGTGGGACCTCCAACGTCGTGTATGTAGCCCTTGAAGGACCTCATCTCTGTCAGCTTTTTTGCCTCCTCAAGGATAGACCTGTGGCTTCTGGCCTGGATTATTCTACCCTGATGGGCCACGATAGCGCAAAAAGCGCAGTCTCCAAAACAACCTCTGTGGCTGACTATGCTGAAGCGGACCTCCTCTATGGCAGGAACTCCGCCTAGGTTATCGTACATGGGATGGGGCTCTCTGGTATAGGGAAGGTCGTAGACGTGGTCCATCTCCTCGGTGGAAAGGGGCAACGGTGGAGGGTTTTGGACCACCACCTTATCGCCATGGGGCTGGCAGACAGTCCTCCCCCTTATGGAATCCTGCTCCTTGTCCCACAGGTCGAAGGCCCTGGCGAAGGCCCTTTTATCTCGAGCAACCTCGTCGAAGGACGGAACGAGCACCGATCCGTCAGGACAGTCGGAGGCTCTGTGACAGGTCCCTCTTATGCCGGTCAGGTTGGACACATCCTCTCCGTCCCTGAGTCTCTCGGCTATCTCCTTAATCTGCCTCTCGCCCATGCCGTAGATAAGCAGATCCGCCCTGCTGTCCATCAACATAGACCGACGGACCTTGTCGGACCAGTAATCGTAATGGGCCATACGCCTCAAGCTGGCCTCTATGCCGCCGACCACAATAGGGATATCCCCCCACAGCTCCCTGGCTATGTTGCAGTAGACTATGGTGGCCCTGTCGGGCCTGTGGCCGACCTCCCCTCCTGGAGAGTAGGCGTCGGTCCTCCTCTTGTTCCTGGCGGCGGTTAGCTTGTTCAGCATAGAGTCCATATTCCCGGCCGACACCAGCACCCCAAGCCTGGGACGGCCCATCACGGTAAAATCGTCCCTGGTGCGCCAGTCAGGCTGGGCCACTATACCCACCTTAAACCCCCAGGACTCGAGGCAACGACATATCACCGCCGGGCCAAAGCTGGGATGGTCCACGTAGGCATCGCCGCTGATATAGAGAAAATCCAACTCGGTCCATCCTCTTAGATCCATATCCCGTCGGCTGACCGGCAAAAACTCCTCGTTAAATCCCATCATCATCCCCCCATAAAAGGGTCTCCCAAAGGGCGTTGGCTATCCTCATGCCCTTTGAAGAGAGCCTCACCACAGAGCCGTCCCTCTCGATACAGGACGGAGGAAACTCGTCCAAAGCGTCCCGAAGCCTCCTGGACAGGGCGACGCCGAAATCGCTGGAAAACCGTTCCAGGTCCAGGCCGAAAGAGGTCCGAAGCGCCAGTATGGCCCTCTCCGAGGCCTTGGCCGCTCCCTGGATCCTCTCCCTGTAGGACAGGGCCACGCCGTTTTTAAGGGCCAAAGAGTAGGCTTTTAGATCGCCTTGGTTCTCGTATCTGACCCCTCCCAGATATCCCCACGCTCCTGGCCCTATCCCAAGGACGTCTCTGCCGGTCCAGTAGGCCATGTTATGCCTGCTCCACCGACCTTCCTTGGCAAAGCTGGCTATCTCGTACTGAGTATAACCCTTTTTGGGAAGATACCACTGGGCCCAGCGGTAATGCCCATATCCGTCCAAAGTCTGGGATGGAGGCACCTTTCCCCAGAAAGAGTCGGGCTCTATGGTCAGTTGATAGAGGGACAGATGGTGCGGCCCAAGCTCGACCATGGCCGACAGGCTTCTGTGCCACTTCCTCACTGACTGATCGGCCAGGCCGAACATGAGATCGGCACTGACCTCGAACCCAGCCGCCAAGGAGGACTCCACAGCCCAGACCGCCCTCTCGGAGCTGTGAAGCCGGCCGAGCCATTTAAGCTCACAGTCGTCCAGGCTCTGGACCCCGATGCTTACCCTCGTCACTCCGATAGTCTTCCAAAGGGATAGATGGTCCTCACTAAGGCTCTCGGGGTTAGCCTCGACGGAGAACTCCTCCAGGCCGCCTAGGTCAAAGCTCCGAGAGAGCAGGCCGAACAGGGTCTCCCACTGACCCACGGACAGCACCGAGGGAGTTCCTCCTCCGATATAGACGGTCCTGACCGAGGGCTTGCCGCTTGCCATATAGCCCCACAGGTCCAGCTCCCTGGAGACAGACGCCAGATAGGTAGAAACATCCTCGCCGGAGGGAACGGAGCTGTTGAAGGCACAGTAGGGGCACTTAGACCTACAGAACGGCACGTGAATATAGACAGAGAGGGGCCTGGAAAGCCCCTCCCTGAAAGATACGTAATCTGGAATAGAAACCATGTCAGCTATTGTCTTCTTCCATGTTCAGGAAGGACATAAAGGCATCGGGAGGGATGGAAACCTTCCCTATCATCTTCATCCTGTCCTTTCCCTTCTTCTGCTTCTCCAGGAGTTTTCTCTTTCTGGTTATGTCCCCTCCGTAGCACTTGGCCAAGACGTCCTTCCTGAGCGCCTTGACGTTTGAGCGGACTATGACCTTCTTGCCGACCGACGCCTGTATGGGGACCTCGAACATCTGTCTGGGGATGAGCTCCTTTAGCTTTTTGACGGCGTTCTGACCGCGATGATAGGCGTCGTCCTCGTGGCAGATGAAGGAAAAGGCGTCGACTGGCTCGTGGTTTATAAGCACGTCGACCTTCACAAGCCCACCCTCTCGGAACCCTATCGGCTCGTAGTCCAGCGAGGCGTAGCCCCTGGAGACAGACTGAAGCCTGTCGTAATAGTCCACGATGAACTCCGCGAGAGGAACGTCGTAGACGGCCCTGGCCCTCTCGGGCGTGAGATAGTCCATGGAGACGAACACTCCCCGCTTTTCCTGAGAGAGCTGCATCACCTTGCCGACGTAATCGGAGGGGACGTACACGGTCAGCCTTATATAGGGCTCCGAGACGGTATCGACGTCCCCGACCTCAGGATAGTCGGAGGGACGATGGGCCTCTATCTCCTGCCCCTTCTTCGTGACTATACGATAGAGCACGTTGGGGGCGGTGGCGACCAACTGGACGTCGAACTCCCTCTGAAGACGTTCTCTGGTTATGTCCATGTGTAGAAGGCCTAAGAAACCGCAGCGGAAGCCGAAGCCCAGAGCGGTGGAGTTCTCAGGCTCGAACTCCAGGGAGGCGTCGTTGAGCTTGAGCTTCTCAAGCGCGTCTCTGAGCTGGGGGTACTCCTCCCTCTCGACGGGATAGAAACCGCAGTAGACCACCGGCTTGACCATCTGATATCCGGGAAGAGGGTTCTTTGCGGGCCTTTCGTTAAGGGTGAGGGTATCACCTACTCTAGCCTCGTCCAGGGTCTTTATGCTGGCTGTAACGTAGCCAACCTCGCCAACCCCAAGGGAAGGCAACGGGGTCAACCCTGGTTTAAACGCCCCTACCTCCTCCACTGTGTATCGCCTGCCGGTCGCCATAAACAGGATGGAATCGCCGGCCTTTATCTCTCCGTCCACGACCCTTATGTAGCAGATGATACCTCGGTAGTTATCGTAGACCGAGTCGAACACCAGCGCCCTGAGAGGTCCGTTAGCCTCTCCCGACGGAGGGGGGACCAAGGCTACCAGCTGAGCCAGAGCCTCTTCTATGCCTATGCCGTTTTTAGCGCTGGCTAAAACGGCGTTGGAGGCGTCCAGCCCCACAACGTCCTCGATCTCCTTTCGGATCTCGTCGGGCCTGGCGGAGGGCAGGTCTATCTTGTTAAGCACCGGGACTATCTCAAGGTTCAGGTCTATGGCCTTATAGGCGTTGGCCAGGGTCTGGGCCTCCACCCCCTGGGCAGCGTCCACCACCAGCAGGGCCCCCTCGCAGGCGGCGAGGGACCGAGAGACCTCGTAGCCGAAGTCAACGTGGCCCGGGGTGTCGATCAGGTTAAGGACGTACCGTTCGCCGTCGGGGGCGGTGTAGTCCATCCGCACCGGGACCGACTTTATGGTGATGCCTCTCTCTCTTTCAAGCTCCAGATTGTCCAGAACCTGCTCCTTCATGTTTCTCTTGTCTATAGTCCCAGTGACCTCCAGCATCCTGTCCGCGATTGTGGACTTGCCGTGGTCGATGTGGGCTATGATGGAAAAGTTTCTTATCCTCTTAGGATCCATAAAAGACATGCACCTCTCAAACTGAAAGCCTCGCCTTCAAGGCGGGCTAGGAGAAATCGGAAGGGAAAACTCCAGCGATATCATACCAGACCTGGAGAAAAATCGCATCGACCAGAAAGGTTGACATTTAGACAAACTTGATAAATAATGTAAGCATATCTTTCAGGAGGTGTCACCATGGAGATCAGAGAAATGCTCTACGAAGGAAAGGCAAAGAGGCTCTACAGCACCGACGACCCTGAAGTCCTGTACCTGGAGTACAAAAACTCCTTAACTGCCTTCAACGCCAAGAA
>JAQUTB010000195.1:2748-4485 GCA_028709985.1 Dethiosulfovibrio sp. | reverse complement strand
AGGGGAGACACGAGATAGCCCTGGGAAACGTCCTTGGATCAAACCTCTTTAACACCTTGGCGGTTGTGGGGATCGCAGGGGTCATCCATCCTATGTCCGTCGGTCCAGAGGTGCTTAGCAGAGACGTGGCCGTGATGGGATCTTTAACCCTGTCGCTGTTCGTCATGGGATATGGCTTCGGCTCTGTCGGTCGTATCAACCGTTTGGAGGGTATCGTGTTGTTGTTATGCTATGTCGGTTACACCGTATATCTTATCAGCACCGTTCTGCCTATATGACCGTAGAATCCTGTGTGCTATCATTGAATCCTCAGATAGAAACCCTGACATAAGAGGAGATGTTGTCTTTATGTTTACAACTAAACTAATGGATACTGTGCCAGTAAGGGAGGTGTTAAGTTCAAATACACCTCCCCGTTAAAAAATAAATTTTGGGAGGTAAGTAACTTGAATATAGATATGGAAAAATTTGGTTTCATCCAGAGTTTTAAAGAAAAATCAAATCTCTATCCCGGCCTTTTCCCTGGGAGAGTAATATCCCAACACAAGAATTTTTGCAGGGTAATGACTGAAAACGGAGAGATCAATGGAGTAGTCTCTGGGCGGTTTCGTTTCGAGGTCCACTCGGCTAGGGATTATCCTGCTGTAGGGGATTTCGTCATGTTGGACCGGGAGTGTGCTGACGGTGGTGATGCCATCATCCACGCTATCCTACCCAGAGAAACCGCCTTCATAAGAAAGGCCGCAGGTACGTCGCGCCAAGAACAGGTGGTCGCGTCCAACATCGATACGGTGTTCGTCTGTATGTCCCTCAACAACGACTACAACCTCAGGAGGCTGGAGCGTTATCTTGGGGTTGCCTGGGACAGCGGTGCGACCCCGGTGGTCGTTCTCACCAAAGCGGACCTCTGTGAGGATCTTCCAGCGGTGCTTTCGGAGCTTCATCCTGTGTTGTCGGGGGCGGAGGTCTTGATAACCTCGAGCCTTGTTGAGGACGGATATGAGTCGGTAAAAAAATACCTCGCTCCGGGAAAGACAGTGGCCCTCATCGGCTCCTCCGGGGTTGGTAAGTCAACCTTGATAAACAGGCTCTTAGGGGGGGATGTACTTCTCACTCAGGGCATAAGGGACGATGACAAGGGCAGACACACCACCACCGTCCGAGAATTGATGCTTCTTCCCTGCGGGGCTATGGTCGTAGACACCCCTGGAATGAGGGAACTGGGTATAGATGGGGTCGACCTGGCTAGAGCCTTCTCCGATATAGAGGAGTTGGCCGAAGGGTGTCGCTTCGGGGACTGTCGTCACGGCGACGAGCCCCACTGTGCGGTCCAAAAGGCCATAGCTGACGGTATTCTGTCCGCTGACCGTTTCGCCAGCTACCTAAAACTTAAAAAAGAGGCGAGATACGATGGCCTCAACCCAAGGCAGGTTGAAACGGAGAAGATATCCTCCATGTTCAAAGAAGTTGGAGGCATAAAAAACGCCAGAAAATTCGCCAAGGCTAAAAATCGGTCTAAAGGCCGCTAAAAATGAGTCCCCGACGCCATTTGATGGCGTCGGGGACTTTTGGCTATCCCAGTTTAGGCCTGGCTTCCGGCGGAAGGGGGCTGACGTAGGGGCCTCCTCGTGCCGTCTCAAGCTCTTTCTTGGCTTTACTTAGGATTTCACCGTCCTCTATAAGCCTGAGTCCCGTAAGGGCCATTGTCTTAGAGGCGAAGAACATCCCCTTTAGTCC
>JAQUTB010000195.1:0-2738 GCA_028709985.1 Dethiosulfovibrio sp. | reverse complement strand
GGTCGTGCGATAGCCCCTGAGGGCCGCTTTTACAGCCCCTTCCGGCAGGGTGGACTGTATTTCCTTCGCCAGGGCTAGGTCCTCACCGTCGAACTCCGGGCCCTCCAGTTCAGACATGACGTCCCTCGCCACCTCTCCCAAGGTCTTGTTGGGGAGATAGTCGTAAAGGGCGTTGGTTATCTTCACCTCCACCGAGGTGTCGGTCATAAGGGCTGCTCCCTTTGCGCAGTTCACGACCCTCTGAAAAAGGGGCTCTATCTGATCTCGCCTCGGGGTCCTGACGTAATAGCAGATGGTCGCCTTGGCTGGCACCACGTTAGGGGTGTCGCCACCGGAGGATATGACGCTGTGGATCCTGGCCTCCTGGATCATGTGTTCCCGAAGGTAGTTTACCCCTACGTCCATGAGAATAGCCCCGTCCAGTGCGCTCCTGCCCTCCTGGGGTGAGGCCGCCGCATGGGCGGACTTGCCGTGGAAGGTGACGTCGCAGGCGTTAAGGGCCAGGCTGCTGGCGGCCCAAAGGGCGTTGAAGTCCCAGGGATGCCAGGTTATAGCGGCGTCTAGGTCGAAAAAACACCCCTCCCGGGCCATGTAGACCTTGCCTCCACCGTTTTCCTCCGCAGGACAGCCGTAGAAGGTTACCCTGCCCGGAAGGCCTCTCTCCTTCAGTATATCAGCCAGAGCCAGTGCGGAGCCAGCGGCGGCGGCTCCCAGTAGGTTATGGCCGCAGCCGTGGCCGACCTCTCCGTCTTTAGTGACCCCCGGCAGGGCGTCGTACTCCCCCAAAAAGCCTATGTTCGGTCCACCGTCACCCCAGGTGGCCACCAACGCCGTTTCCATCTCGCCGACTCCCTTTACGACCTCAAAGCCAGCGTAGGAAAATAGGCCTTCGTAGAGGTTCGCGGCGTACCTCTCCTTAAAGCCCAGCTCCGGGTGTTTCCATATATCCAGAGCGACACTCTCCATCGTTGGACGTAAACCGTCCAGTTTATCCATAAGGTTTTTTTTCACCGTTAATATCCTCCTAGAAAGGTCCGTAGCCGATCAATATAGCTCCCCATAGAAAGGCCACCTGTGCCAGAAACAACATGCCGAAAAGGGGCAAGAACCACCGGAAGTACCTGTTGAGGGGTACTTTAGCCAGTATGCAACCTATAAGGATAAAACCGGTTGGCCAAAGAAGGTTGGAGAAGCCGTCTCCGAACTGAAAGGCCAGTACCGCCACCTGTCGGTTTACCCCTACCAGGTCTGACAGAGGGGCCATTATAGGCATAGTGGTAGCGGCCTGTCCCGATCCAGACGGTATCAGGAAGTTCATGGCGGTCTGGAACAGGAGCATTCCCACCGAGCTCATGAAGGCCGATCCCTGTCCCAGGAGATTAGCCATCCCGTGGATGATGGAGTCCACTATTTTCCCCTCCGATAGCACGACCAATATCCCCCTAGCCACTCCAACCACCATGGCGGAGAGGACCCCCTTGCTCATACCATCGACGAATATCTCGGCTATCTTGCTCGGGGATTTCCTGTCCGCCAGTCCCACAAGTATGCCCATTATGAGGAACAGTCCCGCCAGCTGGTTTATATACCATCCCAGCTTTATGAGGCCAAAACCAGCTATGAGCACCGATACCATGAATATGGAGAGGACCACCTTGTGGGTATGGGTGAATCTAAGCTCAACCTTGGATTCGTCGAATGCCAGCTCGCCGAAGTCTATATCGCTGACCACGCTCTTTGAGGGATCTGCCTTGATAATCCTGGCGTAGCGCAATGTCCAGGCTATAGTGATGGATCCCATCACGGCCAGTATGAGAAGCCTATAGGCCAGGCCGGAGAAAAGAGGAAGCTCCGATATGGTCTGAGCTACCCCTATGGTGAAGGGATTCACCGTCGCTGAGGCGAAACCTATTCCTACCGCCACAAAGGATACCGCAAGTCCTACCACCGGATCGTAGCCCAGGGCTAAAGCAAGGCTGGCGAATATTGGCACAAACGCCACCATCTGCTCGTAGGACAGTGTCCCTGTGGATCCCCACAGCATGAACACCGCCATGAGCACCGCAAAGGTCGTGTTTGCCGATGACGGTTTGGCCCTTGTCTTTCGGACCATCCAGGCTATGGTGGCGTCTATGGCCCCTGTTGACATGACCACGTAGATGGACGAAAAAACTATGAATATGAAGAAAACGATCGATCCCGCCTGGGTCATCCCTTTTTGTATGGCTACGAACATCTGAAAGGGATCGACAGGAGAGGGCTGAACCAGTTGAAAGCTGTCAGGGACTATGACGGTCCTGTTGGACTTAGGATCCATATGGCGGCTGTACTCTCCCGCTGGGACGAACCAGGTCGCCACCATGGCGATAACCATAATGGACAGTAGGATGACGAAGACGTGTGGAAAGGATGCTTTTTTCCCGCTCTTATTTGACAAGATGAACCCCCCTTGGCTGTTTTGTCGTGTATGGATACATATCTATCGAGATAAATTGTACACTATGATAGTAAGACGATCAAGTCCATTTATACAGTGTTTTCTGATTAAAATACCCCTTGACAATTGTGCCTTAGGTTCATTTTGTGAATTTAAATAAAACAAGAGTGTATTGACTGGGGCTCAAAAAGCCAACTAATGCGATCGCCAATTGTGTTGTTTGCCTAGATAGAATATTATGGAATATATACGAGGCTGGAGGTGGGAATATGAGGGATAAAAGGACTCTGTCTTGGTGCTT
>JAQUTB010000194.1 GCA_028709985.1 Dethiosulfovibrio sp. | reverse complement strand
ATCGAGGGATCTATCTGCCTCAAAGAGGCCACCCCTCCCTCTACCCCCACTGGCAGCTTTCTCACAACGTAGTTTATGACTATAATCGCAGCGGTTCCAACCAGTATGATAGGAGCCTTGTTGAAGGCCAGAATATAGCTGATACCAACCAACGTTCCCGGAAGTGCGAAGGGGGTCATTATGAGGGCCTCCAAAAACCTCTTGCCCGGGAATTTCCTGCGAACCAACATCAAAGCCGCTATCATGCTTATGATGCCAGCCACCGGTGTCGCCATTGCGGCCAACATGGTAGTGTCAATCAGGGCGGCCCTGCCCCTCTGGAAAGCCTCGACTATATTCTCAAGGCTGAAGCTGTAATCTATGCCCCAGTTTTTGACAAAGCACCCCGCCACGATGGTCCCATAGAGGGACAGCAAAAAGGCCACTATAAGCACCATAGCGGTCACAAGGGCCACCTTGACGGGCCTTGATGTCAGCTCTGTAAGCCTGCCGGAGGGCTTTCCTGTCACAGTGACGAAGGACCGTCGGCTAACCCAGAAACGCTGGACCAAAAAGGCGGACAGAGTCGGCAGAAGCAACATAATCGACAGGGCCGCCCCTGTGTCCAGGCGGTTCATCCCTGTGACCTCCATATAGGCCTCGACGGACAGAACCCGGAAGCTCCCCGACAGTATGAGGGGATTGGCGAAGTCCGCCAGCGAGTTGGTGAACACCAGCAGCCAGGCGCTCAGTATCCCGGGCATAGCAAGAGGGAGAGTCACAGTCGAAAAGGTCGTCCACTTGTTGGCGCTCAGGTCCATAGCTGCGTCCTCCAGGGTCGAATCGATGGACTCCAGTATCCCGGCCATGGTCAAAAAGGCTATAGGGAACATCCCCATGGTCTGGACCAGCACCAGCCCAGGCAGGCCGTAGACGCTCACGCCGTCTAGACCTAAAAACTGTTTCGTTATGAGACCGTTATTGCCAAACAGCAGAATAACCGACAGGGTTAAAGAAAAAGGCGGCGATATGACAGGCAGCGTCGCCATGGCACCGAAGAACTTTTTGCCAGATATCCTCGTTCGCCCCAGGATAAAGGCGAACAGGAACCCCACCAGCGTGGAACAGGTAGCGGTCAAAATCCCAAGGGTGATGCTGCCTTTCAGGGCATCCATATACTGTCGCCCCCTCAGGACCGACCTCCAGGTCTCCAGGGAAAAGGCACCGTCTTTCATAAAGGTCAGCCTCACCGCCTCGAAAAGAGGGTAGGCCACGAAGACAGCCACCATTCCGAACAGACCGAAGATAACGTATCCGGTGAAAGGATCTCGACTGAACTGGCCTACCATAATCATCACGGAGAAAAAAGCCAGAGCCAGCAGTCCAAGGCCCCTCACAAGTCCCAGATAGCCCAGGTCCCCGGAGATAGGGAAGGCGAACACCGCCATGGAGGACACGTAGCCATCCGAGTCCTTCACAGGGGCAAACACCACCTGCCTAGGACCGTCACCCCAGTTGGCCGAAGAGGCGAAGGCGAAAGGCTCGTTATAGGAGACGCTCTCCACCGCCCTCTCAAAAAAACTCGAGTCTATGGAGGAACGGTAGAAATCCAGTATAGGGCCCTCACCGTAAACATCCACGTTCTCGTCCAGCCCGGGCAGCCCCTGAACGTAGAGGATATCGAAGGGACGATCCCCTGTCATAAGCTTCGCGATCCACCGACCCACGTCGCCATCGGGAACGGACTCCACGGTGGTCTCCATCATCTGACTGCGACTCCCCTCCTGAAGGGACAGAAAAGAGCCGGTGATGTTGCTGACTATCCACCAGTCCATCAGGGCGAAAATCGCTATGGACAATGAAACCAGCCATACTCTCTTTTTAGTGAACACAGATTTCCAACCTCCTAAAAAAAGACAGACGAGGCGCATAGCTCCGCCCCGCCTGTCCGATTTATACCACGGCGGAAAACACTATTTGTTTCCAGGGATCTCCTTGTTCCAGCGCTCCACGAGGCGGGCCTTGTTAGCCGCGTCCCACTGGTCGTCCTGGTCGACAAGGACCATGGTCGCCAGGCTGAAACCGGTCTTAGGGGCCTCGGCCTCCTCGGAGAGGGGAATCACGTACCACTGGGCTATGATATCCTGGGCGGTCTTCCCGAGAACCCAATCGTAGAGCTTCTTGCCCTCTACGGGGTTGGGGCCGTCTTTGACCATGGACATAGAGGCGGTCTCGAATCCGGTTCCGTCGGAGGGAACCGCTATCTCTATGGGGGCTCCCTGCTCCTTCAGACGCACCATGTCGTGAAGGTAGCCTATGGCAATAGGGATCTCGCCTATGGCGCAGTTCTTGCCAGGGGCTGAGCCCGATTTAGTGTACTGATCGATATTTGCGTTCAGAGCGGCCAGATACTCAAACCCCTGCTCCTCGCCGCCGAATATGCGTATCACGTTGGTGATGACGTTATAGGCGGTGCCGGAGGTGCTGGGGTTGGCCATCCTTATGTATCCCTTGTACTCGGGCTTTATCATGTCCGCCCAGCTGGTGGGCATGGAGAGACCCAGATCCTTGGCCCTCTCGGTGTTCATGGCGAAGGCTATGGGACCAACGTAGAGACCTATCCAGTAGTCGTCGGCGTCCCTATGCTTGGGGGACACGTTCTTGGCTACCCTTGAGCGATAGGGAGCGGTGAGGCCCTTCGACTTAGCGTCGATATGGAGCGTCCCCACCCCACCGACCCACACGGAAGCCTGAGGATTTGCCTTCTCCGCCTCCATACGGGCTACAGCCTCGCCGCTTGAGAGCCTTACCCACTCCACCGCTATTCCCGTATCGGCGGTGAAACGGTCGAACAGGGCCTTAGCCAGAGGCTCCTCCAGCGTGGTGTAGGCCTTGACCGACTGGGAGGCCAAAGCCGCCCCGGCGAATACGGCCACCGCTAAAAACGCCGCCAGTACACTAATCTTTCTCATATCCAGGTATCCTCCTAGTAAAGGAATTATATGGAACGCTTCAGGACGATAGTATCACAATATCCATCTTTTGCGTATAGATCGGAGGCTGAGGGCAAAGAGAATTCCGGCAAAGGCCACCAGAGCCACCGAGTCCAGTATTGGGCTGATGGCCCCCTGTCCCTTCAGGATCCAGCGAAGCAGGTCCGCCCCGTAGGTAAGAGGCAGAAGATAGGAAAGAGGCCTTAGAAACACCGGCAGAACCTCGATGGGAAAGAACAGCCCGCACAGAAACAGCATGGGGAAACGGAAGAAGTTCGACAAAGTCTGGGCCTCGAAAACCTCCTTCACCGATACCGCGATAAAGAGCCCCAAAAAGGTGCAGACCGCCGACATAAGCAAGCCGACAAACCCGACATACAGGGCAGAGACCTGGGACAGATCGTAGATAAAAGTTCCCATCAGAAACGGAATCATACCGTTTAGCACCCCAAAGACTATAGCACCGGAGGTCTTCGCCGCCATGAGGGCCTCCAGAGACAGAGGGGCCAGAAGGAGCCGGTCGAAGGACCGCCCTTTCCTCTCGAAGGTGACTGTGACAGCCAGAACCGATGTCGTTCCAAAAAGTATGGAGAGGGATATTATCCCCGGCATAAGCCCCTGAACGTCCTCTATGGACCCACCGGACCGAATGAGAAACATCCCCGTCCAGACCAGAGGAAACAATATCCCCCAGCTGATGTTAGGCGGCTTGAGGTAGTAGGCTTTTATGTCCTTTAGGAGGATATTCCAAAAAGGTATCCACCAAGAGGGAAGTACAAAATCTCTCACAGGGATTTCCCCCCTTCGGTTATCGCCATAAACACGTCCTCCAGCGTCAGAGGAACCTTTTTGGCCTCCGCCACCGACCAGCCCTCTCGCTCCAGGGCACAGACCACCGATCCGACAGGGATAGGCGACGACGACCAGGCAGACAGGGCCTCTCCCTGATCCTTGAAGGAAATATCGGGAAATAACCGTGACATGGACTCAACAGGTCCCTCGCCGTCGTAGGGGAACAGGGAGAAAAGCACCTGCTCTTTATCCTCGGACAGAAGCTCCTCCATAGTGCCGAAGCGGACCACCTTGCCGGAGTTTATGAAGGCCACCCTGTCGCAGAGCCTCTGGGCGTCCTCCATATAGTGGGTCGTTATGAAAACCGTGGTTCCACGGTCGTTGAGCTCTTTGAGCATAGACCGAACGGTCCTGGCGCTCATCACGTCTATGCCGGTGGTGGGCTCGTCTAAAAACAGTATCTTAGGCTCGTGGATCACCCCAGCCGCTATGGACAGCCGCCTGGCCATCCCCTTTGAATAGCCACCGAAACGACGCTTTCCGGCGTCAGAAAGCCCAACCCTCTCCAACAGCTCCTTGGCCTTTTTTTCCCGGTCCCTCTTTCTCATTCCGTAGAGGGCGCCGCAGAAACACAGGTTCTCAAACCCAGTAAGCTCGGGATACAGGGATATCTCGTCTGGAACTATACACATGAGGTGCTGGACCGACGGCCTGTCGGAGGTGCAGTCCGTA
>JAQUTB010000193.1 GCA_028709985.1 Dethiosulfovibrio sp. | reverse complement strand
GATACAGCCTGTGAAGATATTGGTTTTTGAGGACGACCCGGTCTGTGCCACCGTTCTACGGGAGATAGTCCGACCGATCGGGGACTGTCACGTGGCCTACGACCCATGCGACGGGGTGGGGCTCTTTAAAAAGGCGTTGGAGGACAAAGAGCCCTACGACTGCGTCTTCATGGATATAATGATGCCAAAGATGGACGGACACCAGGCCCTGGAGGAGATCCGCAAGGAGGAGTCCAAAAAGGATATCTGGGGGCTCGACTCGGTTAAGGTCGTCATGGTGACGGCTCTTGGGGATTTTGAGACCATAAAAAAATCCTTTCGCGGCCAGTGCGACGGGTATCTGGTGAAACCGATCAGGAAAAAGCAGGTCTTCCAGATACTGAAAGACCTTGAAATCCTGGAGGACAAGGAGCTCTGACGTGGATATGGAGGCATTGGCCCCTCAAAGTTACTATCTTCAACCTGGATATATATTCGTCAGCAGGATCCCCAGCACGGTCAGAACGGTGCTGGGGTCCTGCGTATCGGTGTGCCTCTGGGACGTGAGGAAGGGCTGGGGGGGGATGAACCACTACATATATTCCAGACCATGGGGCGGCCAGAGAAACGCCCAGTTTGGCTCCATATCCATACCCTATATGGTAAAGATGGTGCTGGACCAGGGGTCGTCCAGGAGCGACCTGGCAGCTCACGTGGTGGGAGGAGCCCAAAACCCCCACCTAGCTAAGGAGATAGGCAGGGATAACGTCAAAATCGCGTTGGAGTTACTGGACAAACTCAACATCCCGGTAAAGATAAACGATACCGGAGGAGAAAAGGGCAGGAAAGCCCAGTTCAACACGGGAACTGGCGAGCTTTCTGTGGAAATTATGGTTGGCCCTGAAAGAAGGAAGGTATAACCATGCCGATAAAGGTCCTCATAATCGATGACTCTGCCCTAGTGAGAAAGATCTTCACCGAGGAGCTTTCCAGGGATCCCGAGATAGAGGTAGTAGGAACCGCACCGGACCCCTTTATAGGCAGGGACAAGATAGTTCAACTTCAGCCGGACGTAGTCGTACTGGACGTGGAGATGCCCAGAATGGACGGATTGACCTTCCTGGAAAAGCTAATGAAGCACAGGCCCATGCCGGTCATAGTGGTCAGTTCCCTGGCGAAAGAGAGCTCCGACGTAGCGCTCAGGGCTATAGAGCTAGGGGCCACCGACGTGATGTGCAAACCGGGATCGTCCTACTCTGTGAAGGACATGGGGGAGCAGCTTGCGGAGAAGATAAAAGCGGCCAGCCAGGCAAAGAGACGGCCGAGGACGATCGCACCACAGGGGCCGATCAGGACTACGGCGATAAGGACGACGGACAAGGTCATAGCCATAGGGGCGTCCACCGGCGGGACCGAGGCCATAAAACAGGTCCTCACAAAACTGCCTGGTATTATGCCTCCTATCGTCGTGGTCCAACACATGCCACAACATTTCACAAAATCCTTCGCGGACAGGCTGAACGAGCTGTGCGCCCTTGAGGTGAAGGAGGCGGAACACGGAGAGATGCTGAGACCGGGCAAGGTGCTACTGGCCCCCGGGAACTACCACACGATCGTAAAGAGGAGCGGAGCGACCTACTTCGTGGAGGTGAAAGAGGGCCCCCTGGTCTTTCATCAGAGGCCCTCAGTAGAGGTCATGTTCAGCTCTGTAGCCCGTTTCGTCGGCAGAAACGCCATAGGTGTCATCCTGACCGGCATGGGCAAAGACGGAGCGGAGGGGCTCCTTGAGATGCGCCAGGCCGGGGCCTGGACCATAGCCCAGGACGAGAGCACGTCGGTCGTCTTCGGAATGCCTAAAGAAGCAATCGCCCTGGGGGGGGTCTCGGAGGTTCTGCCCCTGGACCGAATCGCCGAGGCCTTGGTCTCCAGACTGTCCTAAACTCTAAAGGGAGTTCGCGATCTGCTCCCTGATGGAGTAAAGCTCCTCCAGAACGTGAGCCGCCTCCTGGCGAAGTTCTTTGAAAAGCGGCAAAGCCCTCTCCCTATCTCCTGACCGAGAGGCCTCCTCGAGAAGGGACGCCGTCTCCCTGGCCTCCCATGCGGCGAGAGAGCTGAGCATATCCTTCATCCTTGAGGATCCGCTCAGGGCTCCGTCCCAGTCCTCCATCTCTATCGCTGTGGAGGTCAGGTCGGAGATCCTAGGGAAATCGTCCTCGAAGGAGGATATCAACCCTGCCAATATCTCCAGATCTCCTCCGATAAGGTCCAGAAGCTGATCCCTTGCGAGATAGTTGTCCGAGGCAATGGGAGGAGGAAGGACCGCCTTGCCCCTGCCCTTCCCCGATGAGACCATCCTCTCAAGGGCATCCGCCAGTTGCTTAAGCCTCACAGGCTTGGGAAGATGGCCGTCCATTCCTGCCTCCAGACATCGATCCCTGTCCTCCTGGGCAACGTGGGCGGTCAGAGCCACTATGGGGATGTGAGAACCTGTGCGCCTCTCCCTCTCCCTTATCCTCCTCGTCGCCTCGAGGCCGTCCATCTCAGGCATCTGTATGTCCATCAAGACCCCGTCGTAAGAGGTCATAGACAGAGCCTGTAGGGCTTCCTTGCCGTTAGCGGCCGAGTCGGACCGATATCCGAGCTTCTCCAGGAGCCTCACTATGACCTTTCTGTTGGTCACGGTGTCCTCGACGACCAGTATCTTCGGCGAGCGCCCTTTCCTGACCGGCAGGGGATCGGACAGACCCTCCTTCTCAGGCCACGTAGGGATAATCCCCTCATCCATAGACCTCATCGGTATTATCGCCGAGAAGGATGTGCCCGCCCCTTCTTTGGATTCCACCTCGAGCCGACCACCCATGAGGTCCACCAGCTTTTTTGATATGGCCAGTCCAATGCCTGTTCCTCCAAAGGACCTTGTGGCAGAGGGATCCACCTGGGTAAAGGGCTTAAAGAGATCTGCGAGCTTCTCTCTGGGAATGCCTATGCCTGTATCGGATACCTCGAACTTGATGACGTCCATGTCGTCATCAAAGCCAAAATGGGATACCGTCAAGGACACATATCCTTCCTTGGTGAACTTGACCGCGTTAGACAGGAGGTTTATTAGCACCTGCCTTATCCTGCCTGGATCTCCCTCCACTATGATCGGGACTTCCGGGGAAACCCCTCCCATGAGCTCCAGACCCTTATTCCTCGCCTGGTTGCCTATCAGGTCCAACGTCTCCTCAACGAGGGTCCCTATCTCGAAGGGGAATCTCTCAAGGGATAGCTTGCCGGTCTCCATCTTGGAAAAGTCCAGTATCTCGTTGATTATCTCCAAGAGAGCCTCCCCTGAGGAGGCTATGGTCATAACGAAGTCCTTCTGCTCCTCGGTCAACTCGGTGTCCCATAGCAAATGGGCCATCCCTATAACCCCGTTTAGGGGCGTGCGTATCTCGTGGCTCATGTTTGCCAGAAAGTCGCTTTTAGCCCTCTCTGCCCCCTCCGCAGCCAACCTGGACTGGATAAGTGCATCCTCTAGGTTCTTTCTGTCCGATATGTCCTGAAAGACCGTGGCGAACTCCATCTCCCCGACCTTGTAGGCGTTTATAGCGTAATGCCTTCCCAAAGGGGGAGCGTACTGCTCGAAGGATATGGACCTTCCGGTCAGTGCTACATCTCCGTAACGTTCGATGAACCCGGTATCCTCTATACCCGGCAGTACCTCCCTGACGGAGCGGCCTAGAACCTTCGAGGCATCAAGCCCAGTGAGAACCTCAAAGGCACGGTTGACCTCCAAAAAGACGTAGTCCACCGGCTTACCAGTATCGTCCAACACGATCCGATGCACTGCGACACCGTTGAAGCTCTCTTCCACCAGCTTCCTGCATCGGGCCTCGCTCTCCCTTAGGGCGATCTCCATCTCCCTCTTCAGGAGAACCCCTCCGATCATGTCCACGACCGTGGAGGCGAGGGAGACGTGTTCCTCGTCCCATACCCTTGGGTAGGAGGAATCGAACCTCATCACCCCGACAGATACGGAGGACTTTCCTCTCATCGGGACGCACAGAACCGATCTCACCCCCTGGGAATGCAGCCCTCCCGCTGGGCAGGCTCTCGTATCGTCGGACAGATCCGCTATGGCGATAGGAGCTCCTTTACTGACACAACAACACTCATCAGGTGGGCATCTGTCCACTACAGGAGAGTTCTCCCTGCTCCACTGGTGAAATAGCCCCATGCCCGATCTCCAACTACGAAAGACAGAGCAACGGTCGACGTCGAACAGCTGAGCTATCCGCCTCAGCGCATCATCAAAAGCCTCTTCGATGTCGTCGCTGGGCAAGGTAGCAAATCTAAAGGCGAGATCGGCCATGAGGCCTTGAAATGCCCGCCTGAAATCCTCTAAGGCTCCTTCGTCATGGCGTCGGTCGGCGTCTTTGAACACCAGTAAAACCCCCGATGGCCCCTCAGAGTCGGATAACACCGAAGCGACCACATCGGAAACGTTAAGCCTTTATCCCTCTTTGGACAGCAACACCATATATTTAGA
>JAQUTB010000192.1 GCA_028709985.1 Dethiosulfovibrio sp. | reverse complement strand
GGAACAGGTTCCCCAGGTCGAGGCTGAATCCGTGGCGCACCAGTATGCGCATCACGACTAGGTCCTCACGGTGAGGGGGCATAGAGTAGGCGGCAACCTGCCATCCCCTGCTGCGAAGCCTGTCGGAGAGGTCGTAGAGGGTGAAACCGGGGTTGGTTCCCTCTTTGATGCTCCAGCTCATGGCGGGGATTCCTCCCTTTCCGTCGTAGATGATATCGAATGGCCCCATGGCCCCTATCTTCTCCGACAGTTTGAGGGCCGTGTCGTAACAGGCCTGGTGGATCCGGCGATATCCGTCTTTGCCGAGACGGAGGAAGTTGTAGTATTGAGCAACTATCTGGCCTCCGGGACGGGAGAAGTTGAGGGCGAAGCAGGGCATGTTTCCCCCTAGGTAGTTGACCCAGAATATGAGGTCTTCGTCCAGGTCCCCTTTGTCTCGCCATACGACCCAGCCCACGCCGAGAGGGGCAAGGCCGAACTTGTGGCCAGATAGGTATGTCCAGGGCGTCGCTTATCTCCTTGACCGGCTCGTACTGGCAGGTGAAGGTCACGCCCAGAGTGGGGGCCACTCCGATGGTGTTCTCGTCGCACCGTTTGAGGACTTCCTCAGGGTTCATCAGGAGCCGGCCTTTCTCCAGGGGGATCTCCCTCAACTCCACGTCCCAATAGCGGGCGAACTTGTGCCAGCAGACCTGCACCGGCCCGGTGACCAGGTTGGGCTTATCGGTGGGCTTGCCCTCGGCGGTCCGTTTTTTACGCCAACGCCACTTTAGCGCCATACCTCCGAGCATGGCGGCCTCGCTGGACCCTGTCGTGGAGCAGCCCAAGGTCTGCTCCGCCTCCGGGGCATTCCACAGATCGGCGAGCATGTGAACGCACCGAGACTCGAGCTCGGCGGTCTGGGGATATTCGTCCTTGTCTATCATGTTTTTATCCACACACTCGTCCATGAGTTTGTGGATCTCAGGATCAACCCAGGTCTGACAGAAGGTGGCCAGGTTCTGTCTGGAGTTTCCGTCGAGCATCAGTTCGTCGTGTACAAGCTGGTATACGTTCCTTGGATCCCTCTGTTCCTCCGGGAAATGAAAGCGAGGTACGTTAGACTCGGCGTCGCTGGCAGCGTAGCGGTCGTCGAACAGGCCGTTTTCCGTGGTCTTCCTTCTGTGTAATGGCATAGTGTTCCCTCCTCTTTTGATGTACGACAACTTTTAGGCTTTGCCGCCCTGTTTCCATTCAGGCTTTTTAAGCGAGTTGATGATCAAAGGCATTCCCACGAAGGTCACCAAGCCTCCGGCTACAAGCCCCACGTAGAGAACCGGGTTTCCGACGGGGAGGTTTGTCGGGGGGAAGAAGCCCACCACCAGGGCGAATATAACCCCCGCCAGACCAAGTCCCGCAACGGTACATATGCCAGGAACTCCTCCAGGGATCTTATAGGATCTGGGCAGGTCCGGTCTGGTGATCCTGAGCTTGATGGCGGTGGCGTACATCAGGATATACATGACCAGGTACAGTGTAGCGGTCATGGCGGACAGGACGAAGAAAGCCACGCTGACGTCGGTCATAATAAAGTAGAGTCCCGCCAGGAGGCTTACCACCACAGCCTGGAGCATCAGGATGGTGCTCTGGACGCCTTTTTTGTTGACCTTCGCCATTACAGGTGGGAGCTCCCCCTGTCTGGCGGTCTCAAGAAGGCCACGGCTTGGGCCGCTGATCCAGGACATAACGCTTCCGATGCTGCCGAAGGCCAGCAGAAGACCGATCACCGGGGTGAGAAAACCCAGTTTGAACTTCTCGAGCAACAGCTGAAAGGCCTGCATCAATCCAGCGGTGAGGCTGATCTTATCCGCCGGGATCGCCGCGGCGACGGCGTGGGATCCTAAAATGAAGATGAGGAAGATGATTCCAGCCGCCATGAACATGCTGGCTGGGTACTGTTTGCCCGGATCCTCCATATCGCTGGCGTGAACCGCCTGAACCTCGACCCCAGCAAAAAGCAGGATGATACCGGCGAGAAAGGCGATGCTGCCAAGGCCGGTGATGTGGGGGAAAAATCTAGGATGGACGTGTGCTACACCACCGGAGGCCCCCAGAAACTGGAGGGGGTTTCCCTGCATCACCCACATGGCCCCGAGGGCGATTATGAGTATGCCCGGAAGGACGGTTCCGACCAGAGCGCCGTATTTGGTTAAAGAGATGGCCACGTCGGACCCTGCTAAGGCCAAAAATGTGGCCCCCCAGTAGCAGACCAATATCACCGTGCCGGTGTAGACTCCATCGCTGGCTAGCTCGGGCTTCATAAACAGATAGGCCAGGGCGCTTGCGGCGAAGGCCAACACGGTGGGATACCATACTACGTTCTGAATCCACTGAAGCCAGATCGCCGTGAATCCCCATCTGGAGCCGAAGGCCTCTTTGACCCAGGTGTAGACCCCGCCCCCTTTGCCGCTGAAGGCCCCTCCAAGCTCAGCCGCCACCAAAGAGGCGGGAAGCAGGAACATCACTGTGGCGAAAAGGATGTAGAAGATCATCGAGAGGCCTTCTTTCGCCAACATTGGAAGGCCACGAAGGCTTACCACCGCCGCCACTGTCATCATGCAGACGGTAAAAACTGACATTTTCTTACGGGATTCCATTGAGATCATCTCCTACTCATACGTTGCTAAACCTATCGTTTTACGACAGACAATAGACGATAAAAAAACTTACAGCGACATAGACTATATCCATTGCTATTGGTCCTCATAAACAACCCCATTCATCATAGGGCCTCGGAAAGGCGACAAGGCCGTTCTCCCTACCATTCCAGACCGAGACAGTTCCACCTTACGGAAACGTAACCTCAAATTTTAGCACATAATATACTTTATGCTCTTATTAATAACGACTGTCAAGAAAAACCGGTCTTCGCTTTCGCAATTTGCCGAGTTGACTTTTAATTTGGCAACGGATATTATGGATACAACAAGGGATACTTTCTTTGGATCTATTGATATGAAAAAAACGCAGAAAAGGGAGGAATAGACATCGTGAAGAAGAGAATCGCCGGTTTTATCGGAACGGCCCTGTTGGTATCGTCGATGGCAGCAACAGCCATGGGAGCTTCCAGGGAGGTGGTTATCGCCCTAGCGGGAGACGCCTACTCGCTGGATCCATATCCACTCAACGAGACCATCACAAACGCCCTGAACTTCCATATGTTCGAGAGCCTGGTGGCGCCGGACAGGAACCTTCAGCCAGAGCCGTCTTTGGCTGAGAGCTGGGACATATCGGATGACTCAAAGACATGGACCTTCCACCTCAGGAAGGGGGTCAAATTCCACAACGGCAACGACTTCACCGCCGACGACGTGATATTCTCCTTCGATCGGTCCAAGGTGAAAGAGGGATCGGCCTTTACCTACTGTCTTTCGACGGTGGAAAGCTACAAAAAGATCGACGACTACACTGTGGAGGTCGTCTGCAAGGCGCCTAACGCCCTTCTGTTGGCCCACCTTAAGGACCTCGCCATACTGGACAAAGAGACCTGCGAGGGCAAGGAGAACGACTGGATAGCCCTCAACCCCGTGGGGACGGGAAGATATAAGCTGATAGAGCACGTCAGAGGTGACAGGCTTGTCTTCGGTCGTAACGACTCCTACTGGGGAGAGCTTCCCCAGGCGGAGAAGGTGACCTTCAAGCCCATCACCAACGAGGGAACCAGAACCGCCAACATGCTCTCAGGAGCGGTGGACCTGGTGGTGGACGTTCCTGTCAGGGACGTTAAGATCCTGGAGCGAAACAAGAACATAAAGATCCTCACCGAGCCTAGCATGAGGGTCATATACCTGAACCTGGCAGGCTGGACCGACGCTCCCTCAAAGGACGCTGCGTCGCCTCTAAAATCCCCAGACGGGACCAACCCCCTCAAGGACCGCAGGGTGAGGGAGGCTATCTACAGGGCCATCAACGAGGAAGAGATAGTGGACAAGATAATGAACGGATTCGCCGTGCCTGCTGCAACCTACATTCCGAAGGGATTCAACGGCTACAACCCGGACGTCACAAGGCTGGGCTACGACGCCAAACTGGCGGAGAAGCTGCTTGACGAGGCGGGCTATCCAAGGCAAAAAGACGGATACAGGTTTGAGATCACCTTAGACGCCTCCAACGACCGCTATATCAACGACGGAGCCATAGCCAGCGCGGTAGCGGGATACCTTGAGAAGGTAGGCATAAAGGTGAACCTCAACCTTATGTCCAGGACGGTGTTCTTCTCCTATATAGGCGCGAACAACCGCAACGGCGATAACACCCATTTCTGCATGACCGGATGGGCCGACTCAGGCGGCGAGAGCGCCCTTATGGCTCTGGATATGATCTACAGCATCACCCAGGACGGCCCGGTCAAGGAAGGCTACGGCGGGGTCAACAGAGGCTACTACCTCAACCCCGATGCGGACGCACTCATAGACCAGGCGATGGCCACGGCGGACCCCGCCGAGAGGGACGGCATAATGCGCAAGGTATGGGCCATGGCGGCG
>JAQUTB010000191.1 GCA_028709985.1 Dethiosulfovibrio sp. | reverse complement strand
GGGGAAGGGCGGAATGGATAAAGTTTATAGGCCTTCTCGTAGGAAAGGGGGAGGAGGCCGAGGCCTTTTTCGATAAAGTCGCCTCTCGATACAGAGAGTTGGCGGCTCTCGGGGCCATGGAGCAGGGCAGGCCGGTCATAATGTCCGGCGCCCCCTTCGGGGGAACCTGGTACGTACCTAAAGGGGATAGCTGGCCCTCGATACTTTTCAGAGCCGCAGGAGGGCTCTCGATGTGGGATGACCTCGAGGGGACCGGAACCGCCCCTATGGATCTGGAGGCGGTCCTAAACAGGGCCGTATCTGCCGATCTCTGGCTAAACTGCGGAACCTGGAGGTCCCTGGACGACGGAAGGTCATCAGGTGTCCCGGTGGAGACCTTTCCTCCCTTTAAGGCAGGAAAGGTCTACAACAACGATAGCCGCATCAACGAACACGGAGGCAACGACTACTACCAGCTTGGGGTCATCAGACCCGATCTGATCCTTTCAGACCTCCTGTCCATAGTCCATCCCTCGGCTTTGCCTGACCATGAACTGGTATTCTACCGTAACCTCCAGTAGGGCTAAGGTTCCTTTAGCCCTTTGGCTGCTCCTGGGATTGTCCATGGTCGGCGCTATGGTTGCAGGGCTTTGCCTTGGGTCGGTCTCCATCCCGCCTCTTTCCATATGGAGTGCCCTGACCGGAGGAGATGTCCCTGTCAGCTGGAGGACAATAGTTATGCATCTGAGGCTTCCCAGGGTACTGGCCGCCGCTATGGCAGGAGGCGGTCTGGCCTGCTCCGGCCTTATGATGCAGACTCTGTTCGGAAACGGCCTGGCAGGTCCGTCGGTTTTAGGGGTCAGCTCCGGTGCCAGCCTGGGTGCGGCTTTGGCTCTGTTGCTTTCTCCCACAGAGGGGGTTCTGTCCAGGCTGGGGCTTTTGGGCAGCTCCTTTATCGGGGCCTTTTTGGCTATGGCCTTGGTGGCGGTGGTGGCAGAGAGGGTGAGAAAGGGAGCGACCCTCCTCATACTTGGTCTTATGATGGGCTACACCATCAACGCCGTCGTATCGGTCCTCATTCAGTGGGCGCCAGCCGAGAGGGTACATGGCTTTGTCTCATGGAGCTTTGGAACATTTGCCGGTATAGGCTGGGATCGGCTGCCCTGGATGGGGCTGGCCCTATCCTTAGGGGTAGTGATGGCCCTGTCGGGACACAGGCTCTGGGACTCCTTTCTGTTGGGGGAGAGCTGCGCCGCGACTGTTGGGGCCGACGTCACCTCCATAAGGAGGAGGATGATAATGACTGTAGCGATACTGGCCGGTACGGTAACGGCCTACTGTGGTCCTGTTGCCTTTTTGGGAATAGCGGTTCCCCATCTTGCACGGGGGCTGATCGGTTCGGCGAGGCATCGTTATCTCACTCCCGCCTCCATTCTAACCGGAGCCACCCTTGCGGTCCTTGCGGACCTGTTCTCCAGGCTCCCCGGCGGTGCGTCGTCCCTTCCTCTCAACGCCGTGACCTCCCTGTTGGGGGCTCCTGTAGTAGCCTGGGTCGTGATGAGAGGTGGAGACCGATGAGATCTACAATGAGGGCGATCGATCTATCGGTTGGGTACGGAGTTCGATCGGTGGTATCTAAGATAAATCTGGACCTTTATCCCGGAGAGGTCGTCTCCCTTCTGGGGCCCAACGGCTCGGGCAAGTCTACGGTGCTCAGGACCTTGCTGGGACTGCAGAATCCCATCCAAGGGGATATTTTACTCATGGGCCGTCCCGTTCGCTCTTACTCACCTTCCCAGAGGTCGAGACTTATGGGAGCAGCTATGTCGGACAGACCCAGGCCCTGGGGGCTTACAGCTTTAGAGATGGTGGAGCAGGGCAGGTTCTCCAGACAGCCGGACGAGGTGGCCTGTCTTAATGCTTTGCGGGATATGGACGCTCTTGACCTGTCCGACAGGTTTCTAACCGAGCTGAGCGACGGTGAGCTCCAGAGGGTCCATATAGCCCGTGCCCTGGCCCAGGAGCCGTCTTTGTTGCTCCTTGACGAGCCAACCTCCTTCCTGGATCAGCCCAGAAGGGTGGAGGTCCTGCGGAGACTTGCCGACCTAGCTCGGGAGCGGGATCTTTCCGTCCTCCTTTCCATTCACGACCTGGATCTGGCACTGACCTTCTCCGATCGTTGTCTATTAATCTGCGGTGGGACTCTCACGTCCGGTAGCCCTGAGGACCTCGTCCTGAGTGGCGCCCTGGCGACGGCCTACGGTCAGCCCAGGGGGTGGGATCCTCTGAGCCATCCCGAACCGGACTATCCGCCTGTGTGGGGAGAGGTTGACCTTAACTGTCCAAAGCCCCTTTTTCGCTGGGTCGTCAGAGGGCTGAGGCGAAGGGGGATCGTTCCCGGTGTCGGTCCGGCCTTGAAGATCGAGGAGGTGGAGGGGACCATGTTCTCCCTGGATATGGACGGCAAAATACTGGTAACCCATCGTCTGGACGACCTGTTGGATATGCTGTCGGAGGCCCACCGTGGCTAGGCTGACTAGGGCCGACGTGGAGGAGGCCTTGAGCCGGTGGAGTTTATCTTACGATCCATCTCTGGACGATGCTTTGAAAGAGATAGAGGATCTCACGTTGGACGTGGTTGGCTGGACGGTGGTGTCCCCCGATCAGATCCCTAAAAAAGGTGGCTGGGGAGAGGGGGTCACAGCACTGGTCCTTGGGGCTGGAACCGTTGGACCTAAGCTGTCCTCCCTTGCTGAGTCCGGGAATCCCTGGCTTAAGGCCATGACCGTCGCCATGCTGGGAAAGGGGCAGGACCGTTTTTTTAGGATTGTGGAGGCAGTTGGGAGGTTGAGGTTGGACCCCATAGGGGCCTTTCACACCCCTGGATCGGCAGGGGAGATGGACCTGTCGGTGAACTCGGTCATAGGGTCCCTTTTGGACGTTAGATCCATAGGGATAGAGGTCCAACAGGACGGAGGGCTTTCTCCGTCCTACTCCTGGATCGGCATAGTCCCCCTTGGCGAGGGGGCCGAGAAGGTGTCTTTTCTGTGCCACAGGTGTCCTTACTCAGAATCTTGTCCCCTTAGAAGAGAATAGAGCACGCCGGACTTAGTCCGGCGTGCTCTATTCTATATGAGCGATATATAGCCCTCGTCCACCGGGGTGTATTCACCGGGGAAGAGGCTGTCGTAGACGACCTTAAGGTCCGTGTCCATTATCATCAACCTGTTTCCAAGAGGTACGGCCGGGAGCTCCTTGATCTCCTCGCCTATCCTGTACAGCTGGTTATCCCTCGGTTTCGACGGAAAGGGATCGCCCTGGTAGACCGGAAGAGACGACACGTCCCGGTAGCGGTAGGACGCCACGTCGCAGTACTCCACCCCTCCGACGGCGTAGAATTGGGGGTCCAGCAGGTCCCTGCTGCCGTTGGTGGGGGTTTTGAGGAATCCCTGGCCTCTATGATCGTCCAGAGGCATGACAGGAGCGTCGTAGTGGTCGTATACGTCACTGTCCTCCAGCTGGGCGAAGGACAGCAGGTATATTCCACTATATCCTGGAAGTTCCGACACCGTGAAGGCGGTCATGTTCTCGTGGATAACCATGTCGTTGGCGGACAGGTCGTCGGCTATATAGGACTTTCCAACCCTGTCCCTCCAGAACTGGAAGTCCTGTTTGCCCTCTTTGGCCTTCATTGCTATAGGGAAGGTCCTGCCCTTTCTGGTCAGCATCATGAAAGAGTCGTCCTCTGAGCCCTCAAAGGAGATGGATATACGGTCCTCCAGTGACTCCCACTCATGTCCGTTCCAAACCAGATCCCTGTAGGGCCTGGTCTTACTGCCGTTGGTCCCCTCTTTGACGGCGTCGGCGAAGACTCCGTTGACCTTAAAGTTCAGTATCCCGCTGGGAACCAGATAGGTCCCAGACTGGGCCTGGATCTCCTCTGGAGTCAGTGTTTTCCCTCTGGTGTGGATGTTTATCCCCCTGTCCATCATCGCCACCGACAGCAGTTTTAGCCCCAGGTCGCAGACGTCCAGCTTGCAGTCGTGGGTCTCCGATATTGCCAGCACCGCCCTGTGTTTGGGGATAACCATAAACTGGGTGGTGAACTGAAAGCTGTTTCCCCCTTTGAGGAGGACCCCATCTCCCAGGTCGTAGTCGGGATCCCTAAAGTCCACGTTGTCCCAGCCCAGTCCGAAGAGCTCAGTCCTGTCGTCATCTGACAGAAAGGTTCTGCCCTGGGGCTTGGCCATCTCATCCATGGAGGCCATCGATATGACCTTGTTTTCCCCTAAAAACAGGTTTCCGAAGCGGCATAGATCGGTCATGTTGGTGGTGATTCCCGCCGCTCCCTGGATCATAAGGAGTTCACCAGGTTTGTCTCCCTCCCTCACAAGAGGGTAGTTCTCGTCCCTGTTGTCCGAAAGCCTCGTGGAAGGTGCCCCTATGCGATCGGTTATCCGCACCTTGCAATATACGCTGTAGGCCAGCCCAGATACCTTGGCCACAACCATCTCCGCCAAGGTGAAGCCATCGTTGCAGTAGACCGCGTACTCTCCCGGTGCGGCCTTCAGAC
>JAQUTB010000190.1 GCA_028709985.1 Dethiosulfovibrio sp. | reverse complement strand
TGTCGAGTTCAGGGGGCCATAGGCGCGGTTAACGCCGGTGCTATGGACGTCCAGTCCGGCTGTAACGGGTCCATATCTGCGGTATCTGTGGCGTCGTCCGGAATTGCCTCGGGTCTTTGGAATAGGGTTTTGGTCGTTGGAGTCGAGGTGCTTTCAAGGCTGATAGACTGGACCGACCGTTCGACCTGTATCCTCTTCGGGGATGGCGCCGGTGCTCTGTTGCTGGAGGCAGGTAGTCAAAGGGGCGTATTGAGCTGCGACCTCCGGGCGGACGGTACTTTGCACGATTATATAACCCTTCCCGCCGGACTCTCCGCTCTTCCTGCCTCTGATGAGACGGTGAGAGATAGAAAGCATTTTGTGTCCATGAAGGGGAATGAGGTTTTTAAGTTTACTCAGAGGGTCCTTCCAGGATACCTCGCGGATGTCTGTGCTCAGGTTGGGCTTGCTCCAGATGACATAGATTGGTGGGTTTTCCACCAGGCCAACATGAGGATCGTCGAAGGGGTTCTAAAACGGCTTAAGGTCGATAAGAGCAGATCCATAGACAATCTCGATAGATACGGTAATACCTCCGCTGCGTCGGTGTTTATCGCCCTCAACGAGGGATATCGGGACGGCAGGATAGTTTCAGGAAAAGGACAGAAGGTCCTGGTGACCAGCTTCGGTGCCGGTATGACCTACGGAGCTTTTGTATTTGAATCGTGAGGTGAAGAGCCATGATACTTGGAAGACGGGTGACGGAGCTTCTGGGCATCTCATATCCACTGATACAGGGAGGGATGGCCTGGGTGGCTGATGCGGAGCTAGCGGCCGCGGTCAGCAACGGAGGTGGACTGGGGATAATTGCCGCCGCTAATATGCCTCCAGAGCTTCTGGATCAAGAGATCGCCAAAATTCGGACTCTGACCGATAGGCCGTTCGGTGTAAACATAATGTTGATGTCTTCCACCGCATCAGACGCCATAGAGATAGTCGCCAAACATAAGGTCCCTGCTGTGACTACAGGAGCAGGCAGTCCTGGCAAGGTATTGGACCGTTTAAAACCACTGGGGATTAAGGTTCTTCCCGTCGTCCCGACCACGGCCCTAGCTAAGAGAGTGGAGCGC
The DNA here is from genome assembly GCA_028709985.1 of Dethiosulfovibrio sp. Classification (GTDB taxonomy): domain Bacteria; phylum Synergistota; class Synergistia; order Synergistales; family Dethiosulfovibrionaceae; genus Dethiosulfovibrio. The sequence goes on along the minus strand of JAQUTB010000190.1, from coordinate 3,506 downwards.
CAGGGTGCTGACGCTGTTATAGTGGAGGGGTCCGAGGCAGGGGGCCATATAGGCGAACTGACGACAATGGTCCTCACCCCTATGGTGGTTGACGCTGTGTCCGTGCCGGTTATCGCTGCCGGTGGCATCGGGGACGGAAGGGGCATGGCCGCTGTCTTTGCCTTGGGGGCAGAGGGCGTTCAGGTAGGAACTAGGTTCATCTGTGCGTCTGAGTGTCGGGTCCACGATAATTACAAGCAGGCGGTCATCGACGCAAAGGACAGAAGTTCCGCCGTAACCGGACGCTCCACCGGTCATCCGGTGAGGTGCATCAGAAACAAGCTAACCGCACAGTTTGACGAGCTTGAAAGGACCTGTGCTCCGGTGGAGGCTATAGAGGCTCTGGGTGCAGGAAGGCTCAGGGACGCGGTGGTTTCGGGAGATGTGGAGATGGGATCCCTCATGGCAGGCCAGATCGCCGCTATGGTGTCGTCCATATCCTCCGCAGGGGAGATAGTAAAATCGATCTGCGAGGAAGCGGAGAGGATACTGTCTCGTTTTTCATCGGATCTTAGTTAGTTTTTCTCAAGAGAGGAGAGATTGTTCCTATGGGGCGTTACGCTCTTCTGTTTCCCGGCCAGGGAGCTCAGTTTGTGGGCATGGCTAAAGACCTTTACGACGGTTATTCCTCCGCTCGGGACGTCTTCGACGAGGCCGATAGAGCTTTAGGCTTTTCTCTCTCGTCCATAGTTTTTGATGGACCGGACGAAAAACTAAAGCTTACGGCCTATACTCAGCCGGCTATATTGACCGCTAGCGTGGCGGTTTTTGAGGTCCTTAACAAGGAGATGGGGATCGGGTTCGATCCCTCCTTCGTCGCAGGACACAGCCTAGGCGAGTACTCCGCTTTGGTCGCCTCCGGTACGTTGTCGCTTGCCGACGGGGTGAGACTGGTTCACTCTAGGGGACGATTGATGCAGGAAGCGGTACCCGAAGGTGAGGGAGCTATGGCGGCGGTGTTGGGATTGGACGATTCCTCCGTGGAGGAAATCTGTCGCTCCTGCGATGGAGATCAGGTCTGCGAGGCAGCTAACTTCAACTCTCCAGGGCAGGTGGTGATCTCCGGGCACGATGGAGCGGTTAAAAGAGCCATAGATATGCTGAAGGAGAAGGGGGCCAAAAGGGCCATCCCTCTCAACGTCAGCGCTCCCTTCCACTGTAGGCTGATGGCTCCGGTAGCTGACGAATTGCTCAAGGAGATGGACCTCTGTAACTGGTCCGACTCCCGCTGGCCGTTGGTCGCCAACGTATCCGCGACCGCAGTGTCATCCGTCAAGGACATCAAGGAAGGGCTGTATCGACAGACCTACAGCCCTGTGAGATGGGTCGAATCGGTCCATTTCATGGTGGAGGCTGGAACATCTCACTTCCTTGAGTTAGGTCCCGGTAACGTCCTGGCTGGACTTACCAAAAAGTGTAGCAAGGGAGTAAAAACTCTCTCTGTCGGATCTGTAGGAGATTTGGACGGGGTCGTTGACTTTCTGAGGGGGGATCAATAAAATGCCCGAGAACGGAAGGGTCGCTTTGGTCACCGGCGGAGCTAAGGGCATAGGTAGGGCCATATCCTTGAGGTTGGCCTCCTTAGGGTACAGGGTCGCGATAAACTATCGTAGCTCTTCCCAGGCCGCGTCCTCTCTGGTGGATCAGATAACAGCCTCCGGTGGAGTTGCTATGTCGGTCGCTGGGGACGTCTCGTCCTCCGACGACGTTAAGGGGATTTTCTCCTCCGTCGTCGCTGAGCTGGGCCCGGTGGAGATACTCATAAACAACGCTGGCATAACAAGGGACGGACTTCTCATGAGGATGAAGGATAGCGACTGGGACTCGGTTATCGACGGGAACCTGAAGTCGGCTTTCATTTGTTCCAGAGAGGCCATAAAGTCCATGTCAAAAGGGCGCTGGGGCCGTATAGTGAACATGGCCTCGGTGGTAGGTTTAATAGGTAATCCCGGTCAGGCCAATTACTGTTCCTCCAAAGCCGGACTGATAGGATTGACCAAAAGCGTCGCGAGGGAGTATGCTCAAAGAGGAGTCACAGTGAACGCCGTGGCCCCTGGATTTGTCCAGACGGACATGACCGATAACCTTCCTCAGCAGGTTAAGGACGATATGATGAGATCCATCCCTGCTGGCCGTCCAGGCTCAGTCGAGGATATCGCCTCTGCGGTGGCCTTTTTGGTCTCAGATGAAGCTTCGTATATCACCGGCCAGGTGCTTGCCGTCGACGGCGGCATGACCATGGTCTAAGTCGTAATTCAGCGAAGGGAGGTGACATGCCATGAAGAGAGAAGAAGTTCTTGCTCGCCTGAAGGAGATCGTGATCGATCGCCTTGACGTGGAAGAGGATCAGATAAAGCCCGAGTCTTCCTTCGTAGAGGACCTTGGGGCTGACTCCCTCGATATCGTCGAGCTCATCATGGGTATCGAGGAGGAGTTCGACATCGAGATACCCGATGAGGACGCGGAGAAGCTCACCAGCGTCGGTGAAGCTATCGACTACGCCTGCAACAAACTCGGAATTGAGGGCTAACCCCCTTTCCGATACGGTGGGGGGCGTATTTCGCCCCCCCGCTCAAATCATGGTCGTGAGGAAGAACCAGAGTAAGAGAAATTCCTCGACCGTTAAGGAGTGGAGATCCTTGAAGGACAGACGAGTCGTAATAACGGGATTGGGAGTCGTAAGCCCGATCGCCAACGGAAAAAAAGAATACTGGCAGGCTCTTAAGGACGGTAAGAACGGCGTCGATACCATAACCTGTTTCGATGCCACGGACTTCTCCGTCAAGGTCGGGGCCGAGGTTAAGGATTTTGACCCCACTCAGTGGCTTCCCAACAAGGAGGCCAAGAGGTCAGATCGGGTCATACAGTTCGCCGTAGCCGCTTCGGATATGGCTATGGAGGACGCTGGCCTCACACCGGAGAGCCTGGATCCTAATAGATTCGGAGTTTATATAGGTTCGGGACAGGGTGGAATCGAGACCTGTTTCGAGAGCTTCCAGACGATGATGACCAAGGGACCCAGAAAGGTGAGCCCTTTCTTCATCCCAATGATGATAGGAAACATGTCCGCAGCCTATGTGGCCATAAGGCACAAGGCTAAGGGGCCCAATATGTGTGTGGTAACAGCCTGTGCTACCTCCATACACAGCATAGGTGAAGCCATGCGCACCATCGAGAGAGGCGACGCGGACGTGATGATCTGCGGTGGCACCGAGGCGGCTCTTAGGTCGATCTGCGTGGCTGGGTTTGCGGCTATGAAGGCCCTTTCAACCAGAAACGACGATCCAGCGACCGCAAGCAGGCCTTTCGAGAAGGATAGAGATGGCTTTGTCCTCGGTGAGGGCGCGGGAGTGATGGTCATAGAGACCCTCGAGGGAGCCTTAGCCAGAGGCGCCCACATCTACGGCGAGATAGTGGGCTACGGTTCTACCTGCGACGCTGGCCATATAACCGCCCCAGACCCAGAC